>JACQDD010000038.1 GCA_016201265.1 Terriglobales bacterium
CCCCATCCCGGATATCAACAGCAAGAACGCCAACCAGCGCGGCTTCGCCGAACGCACCGCGGTCAACACTCCACTCCAGGGCACGGCGGCAGACCTGATCAAGCTGGCCATGATCCGGATTGACGAGGAGATCGGGAAACGTGGCATGAAATCGCGCATGACCCTCCAGGTCCACGACGAATTGCTGTTTGACGTTCCGAAGAGCGAAGTGGATGCAATGAAACGGTTGGTCCGCGAGCAGATGGAGAACGCACACACGCTCGAAGTTCCTCTGGTCGTGGAACTCGGCATCGGACCGAACTGGCGGGACATGGACTAAGGGTTGTGCCGCTACTCAGAGACGAAAAGCCCCGGCAAGACCCTTCCTGCGTTTTCCTGAAAACACTGATCGAATGCCGCCGCGTTAACCGGCAGTTCCGGGCCAACGTAGTAAGTCCGGGCTCGTCCGCCGGCCTGAGCGACGAGACTCGCCGCCGGTTCGACCACGCCCGACGTTCCCACGGCGACAAACACCGTGCAGCCATCCACGGCGGCGAAGACCTGATCCAGCTCAAACGGAACTTCGCCAAACCAGCAGATGTGCGGACGAATCTTCCCTCCGCAGTCGCAGCGTGGAATCGAAGCCGGTGGCTCATACGTTGCCTCGTCAGCAAAGGGCGCGCGCCGGCAAGTGTCACATCGGCTCTTGAAGAGTTCACCGTGCATGTGATGAACGCGGCGCGATCCGGCCTGCTCGTGAAGGTTGTCCACGTTCTGCGTGCACAGGAACAAACGGTCCATTAGCTTCCGTTCCAACTCCGCAAGCGCGAAATGTGCCGGATTCGGTTTCGCCGCGGCGGCAACCCGCCGGCGCATCGAGTAGAACTCCCACACCAGCACGGGATCGCGAGCCCAGGCGTGAGGCGACGCAACTTCTTCAATGCGATAGTTGCGCCACAGCCCGCCCACGCCCCGAAACGTGGGGATTCTACTCTCGGCGCTCACTCCGGCGCCGGTGAGAATGAAGACTCTGTCCTGCCGTCCGATACGAATCATGAAAGCCGGTCTTGAGGAAAACTATTGTCCCGATTTCCGTTATACTTCTCCAACCATAGCGCCGCTTGTATCGTTGACGCCAGCCAGAAGACAGGTTGGCTCGATCCTGCGGAGGCAGTCGGATGGCAGCTCCCTCGTTAGCGCCCGCGCTCGAATCGGCGTCACGCCGTCGTTTCTTCCGGCACCCCATCAACGTGCCTCTGGACGTGATCGCCTTGCGCTCGGGAATCCCCAACAATATGCCCGGACGCTGCACCGACATGAGCGAAGCCGGCATCGGTGCGGTTGTAGCCGGGGACCTGGCCGCAGGTCAGCCGGTCGCGATCGAACTGCGGCTCCCGAATGTAGGCCTGCCCGTCCGCGCGCGTGCTCAGGTTCGCTATCAGGACCGGCTTCATTGCGGACTCCAGTTTGTGGGGTTGTCGGTCGAGCAGCGCGAGATGATCCGTTACTGGGCTTCCCAGATTCCCCCGCTGTCCACCGAGGCCGTTAGCGACACTACCGAAATTCCGGCACCCGCTCTGCCTGCACTGGCCGCCGTGCCGGGCAAAGAAAAGCGCCAGCGCAGAATCCGCGTCCGGCGCCGCCGCTTTTACCTGCTGCTGGCTTTCATGCTCGGGCTCGCCGCTTTCGGGTGGTGGCAATGGCAGAAGGCCTGGAACGAACTGGAAGAGGAATCGTCTCTCGCGGCAGGGGTCCAGACAGGGGCGCCGTTGCGCGTGGCTCCCGAGACCATGGACCGGCAAATCGTGTACAAGGTGGACCCGGTGTATCCGGAAGCGGCTCGCCTGGCCGGTACGCAGGGATTGGTCGTTCTGGACGCGCTGATCGCGCCCGACGGCACGGTGAAGCGCCTGCGGCCGATCGCGGGCCCCGATCTGCTGGCGCAATCTGCGCTGGAGGCCGCGCAGTCCTGGAGATACACGCCCTATCGCAGCGGCAGCCAAGCGGTGGAAGTTGAGACCACGATCAGCGTGGACTTCCGCTTGCGCTGACGATCAGCTAGCCTGCGCTGTCTACGGGCAAAGAAGGTGGATTACGCCTTTTCGAGTCCTCCAAGGCAACGGCAACCTGAAACCGGTTTTGTCGGTGAACGCTCTGCCGGAAGGATTCAGGCCATCAGATCGATCACATTTTTCTCTATTTCGTCAGCAATTTTCAGGGTGCTGAGGTTGGCCGAAAACTGATTCTTCGCAGACAGCAGCGCTACCATTTCCGCGCTGAGATCCACAGTGTCCGACGTGGCTCCGTCAGGCGCTTCCCCGCTGGCCAACCTGGTTGCCGTTTTCTCCAGCTGAATTTGAGCCTGTTCTAACCCCTGAAGGGCGATTGCGGAAAGATCCATTCGTCTTCTATCGGCACTAACCATTTCCGACTTTAGCTGCCGAGCCCGCAGGAAAACCCCGGCCTAACAGTGACTATGGTTATGACCCGCTGGTTACCTAAACAGGCGTCCCCCCATTCGTTGGCTCATGCTGCACGCCGTGAACGATGCGGAACTACTCGAACCTCTCGGCCTGCTCGAAGGCAACGCCGCGCTGATCTTTAGCCGAGACGATCGGCTCTCCCTTGAGTTGCCAGTCGATCTTCAGTTGGGGATCATTCCACGCGACAGTCCGCTCATGTTCCGGAGTATAGAAGTCTGTCGCTTTGTACAAGACGTGAGCAGTTTCCGACAAAACCCGAAAGCCGTGAGCAAGCCCCTGTGGAATCCATAGCATCCGCTTGTTCTCGCCGGAGAGCGTGAATGACTGCCATTTCCCAAACATCGAAGAACGGCGGCGGAGGTCCAACACTACATCCAAGATCTCGCCGGCCACCACGCGTACGAGCTTTCCCTGTGGCTGCCGGATTTGATAGTGCAGGCCGCGGATGACATTTCTTCCGGAATAGGAGTGGTTGTCCTGCACAAAGCGCTCGCGGATGCCGATTTCCGCGAACGTGCGCTCGTTGTAGCTCTCCAGGAAGAA
This sequence comes from Terriglobales bacterium, assembly GCA_016201265.1. GTDB lineage: Bacteria > Acidobacteriota > Terriglobia > Terriglobales > Acidobacteriaceae > Acidiflorens. Next base: position 3,006 of record JACQDD010000038.1, read on the forward strand.
GCCGCGATCATCGCCGAACACGCGCGGCTCGAGGAGCAGGACGCCGGGGAGGCTGGTTTCGATCTTCTTCATCGGCCGATGACGGAAGCAATCTCCATTTCAGAAAACTCGTTCTCGCAACAGCTGCAATAGGTATGCGCCGTATCCGTTGTTGCGCATCGGATGAGCCAGCGCTTCCAACTGCGCGGCTGAGATGTAGCCGGAGCGATACGCGATCTCCTCGGGACAAGCGACCATGAGTCCCTGGCGTTTTTCCAGAGTCTGAATGAACAGCGAAGCTTCCATCAAAGCCTCGTGCGTACCGGTATCCAGCCAAGCCGTGCCGCGGCCCATCACACAGACCTTGAGCTGGCCGCGCTCCAGATATGCCCGATTGACATCGGTGATTTCCAGTTCGCCGCGTCCCGAGGGCTTCAGTTTCGCGACAATCTCTACGACCTGGTTGTCGTAGAAGTAAAGTCCCGTGACGGCGTAGCGCGACTTTGGCTGCTTCGGCTTTTCTTCCACGCTGAGCGCTTTGCCGTTCTGGTCAAACTCCACCACGCCGTAGCGCTCGGGATCGTGCACCGGATAAGCAAACACACGAGCACCCTTCGCCTGACCCGTGGCCGCGCGCAGTTCCTTCACCAGGTCGTGTCCATAGAAAATGTTGTCGCCGAGCACGAGCGCGCAGCAACTCGAGCCGATGAAATCTCTGCCAATCAAGAACGACTGGGCAATACCTTCCGGCTGGGGCTGCGCCGCGTATTGCAGGCGAATCCCGTAGCGCGAGCCACTACCCAGCAGATGCTCGAACCGAGGCAGATCTTCGGGCGTCGAAATCACCAGGATGTCCCGGATCCCGGCCAGCATCAGCGTCGAGAGCGGGTAG
>JACQDD010000196.1 GCA_016201265.1 Terriglobales bacterium
AACAGGTGGTGACGCGCGCGGATGAGTATGAAGTGCTCGCCACGCCGAACCTGAACGGTGATTATTTGTCGGACGCGTGCGCGGCGCAGGTTGGGGGCCTCGGCGTAGCGCCCGGCGCAAACATCGGCGACGGTTACGGCTGCTTCGAAGCGACGCACGGCACAGCGCCGAAGTACGCGGACAAGGACGTCATCAACCCCGCGGCGGTGATGATGGCCGGCGTGATGATGTTCGACTTCCTCGGCTGGCCAGAAGCGGCGCGGCTCGTCGAAGACGGCATTGCGCTGACCATCCAGCAGAAACGCGTCACGTACGACCTGGAACGGTTGATGGAGGGCGCAACGAAGCTGAAGACGTCGGAGTTTGCGTCCGCCATTATTGAAAATATGCAGGGAAAGCTGGCGGCGAGGTAAAAGAGCGAAGATCGAAAATCGAAAAGCGAAAAACGGGAAACGAAGTGCCAACCCGCCTGTCCCGAGGCATCGGGAGCGGGCGGGTTGGTGCTACATAGACTGAACAGAAAGTGGCGACCCGCCAAAAGGCGGGGCGGGTCGCCGCTACATTAACAAAGCAAGGCAATCATTCCTCAAGGAGTGCAATCATGCGAAAAAAAGTGACGGTAGTGGGCGGGGGATTTGTCGGCTCGACCACCGCGCAAAGAATACTGGACCGCGAGCTGGCCGACGTGGTGCTCACCGACATTCTGGAAGGCGTGCCGGCGGGCAAGGCTCTGGACATGCTCGAGTCCGGGCCGATTCAGCGGACCGACTCGCGCGCGGCGGGGATTACCACGGCCACCGGTGATTACCGCGAGACGTCCAACAGCGACATCGTCGTCATCACCGCGGGATTTCCGAGAAAGCCGGGGATGAGCCGCGACGATTTGTTGAAGGCGAACTACGACGTGGTGAAGGCGGTGGTGGAACAGATCGCGAAATTTTCGCCGAATGCGATTTTGATCATGGTGACCAACCCTCTGGACGCGATGGCGCAGGCGGCGTACAAGGTGAGCGGCTTTTCGAAAAACCGCGTG
>JACQDD010000197.1 GCA_016201265.1 Terriglobales bacterium
AAGATGTCGATGTTGTCCCAGCCTTCTTTGTTGTCGCCGCGCGGCGGGTAGTAGTTGATGCGCACCTTGTGATGGATTTTCCCGTAGAGTTGCGGGTAGAGGTGCGGCTGCAAAATATATTCCAGCACCCCGAGCTTCGATTCTTCCTTGGTCTTGAACGATTCCGGATCGTCCAGCACTTCGCCGTCCCGGTTGCCCAGAATATTTGTGGAGAACCACCCGTTCAGCCCGAGCATCCGCGCCTTGAATCCCGGCGCGAGAATCGTCTTCATCAGCGTTTGCCCGGTCTTGAAGTCTTTGCCGCACAGCGGCACGTTTTTTTCGTGCGCCAGTTCTTGCAGCGCGGGAATGTCCACCGTCAGGTTCGGCGCGCCGTTGGCAAACGGCACTCCCGACTGCAGCGCCGCGTACGCGTAGAGCATCGATGGCGCAATCGCCGCGTGATTTTCCTTCATGGCGCGCTCGAACTTCGCCAGGCTCGCGTGCACGGCGTGCTGCTTCATGTAGATTTCCGTCGAGCCGCACCACACCATCACCGTCCGCGAGACACCGCTCTTTTTCTGGAACGCCTGGATGTCTTCGCGGATCTGTTCGGCCAGCGCAAATTTATTCCGCCCCTTTTTCACGTGCACGCCGTGAAGCTTCTTCACGTAGTAGGGATCGAACGCCGCCTTCATCGGCCGAATTTTGCTGAGAAAACTCTTCGCCCGCGCCAGGTGGTGCGGTTCGAGCACGCCGGCCTTCGACGCCGCCTCGTACGCGTTGTCCGGAAACACATCCCACCCGCCAAACACCAAATCGTCGAGCGAAGCCAGCGGCACAAACTCCTTAATCAGCGGCGTCCGCGCGCCGGTGCGTTTGCCCAGACGGATGGTGGCCATCTGCGTCAGCGACCCGATGGGCTGTGCCGCCCCGCGCCGCGCCAGCTCCACGCCGGCCATAAACGTCGTGCTCACCGCCCCCATTCCGGGCGTGAGCACTCCTAATTTTCCTTTTGCTGGTGCGATGCTGCTCGGCTTGCGCATTCGCGTTCTCTCCTGGATGTTTTCTCTCGTGTTGGACTCGCCT
>JACQDD010000193.1 GCA_016201265.1 Terriglobales bacterium
ATCGATATTTCCGTCAAGACGCGCTTCACCGCAGAAATGAAGGCGACGATCTCGAAGGCAGGCACTCCGGTTACGCAATATCTGGACAAGTATTCGCTGCCCGGCTACATGTGGGATGAGATCGCCGGCGCGGCCCTGATTGATCCCTCCATCATCACGGGCCAGAAACCGCTCTACATGGACATTGATGTCGATCATGGAGCGAGCTACGGCAAGACGATCTTCTGGGACGCGAAGGCCAAGGTCCCGCCCTATCTGCGGCTGGCCAATGTCCAGTTCGATATTGACGCGGAAAAATTCTACAAGCTCTACTTTGACCTGATGACCCGGCCCCCACGAAAATAGGCGTTCGGCAGCGAGGAATCATCCCGCGGTCACGGCCTTAGCCGCGAAGCGGCGCAAGATCACAGCCCACGGCGTAAGCGTGGGTAAGCAGACGAGACGATTGAGCCCCGGAGGGACGATAGAACAGTCGCGACCGGAGAAGCAGGAGGCTGTCACCTCAAACCAGAACATGATCTTGTGACGCCGGTCCTTGACAGGTCGCAACCCTGTAGATAATCATGTCGAATAAACTATAGCTAGTCTGTGAGGCAGCGGGTCCGCGTTCCCTTAACTCCTTTGCTCTCTAGATTTTGCCTATAAGTTCTTTGACATCTAGATTTTGACTGGGTTAACAATGTTAACCCCATGATTCCAAAAGACCGGGGGGAGGGGGGTACCCCATCAGTACCAAATGGTAAACTCCTTCCACAATGCCGACGAATAGCCCACGACGCCACCGCCTTGTCCCCCTCTTCCTGCTCCTGCTGGCAAGCTCGCTCGCCTGGGCCGATCAACGCCGCAAGGTGATCGTCAACGAGGATTTCTCCGGCCCCGGCGGCAGCAACATGCAGACACTTCTGGTGATGGTCCAGTCTCCGCAGATTGAAGTGCTGGGGGTCACGGTGGTGAGCGGAGATCAGTGGCGCGACGAAGAGGTCGCACATACGCTCCGCCTGCTCGAAATCATCGGCCGCACCGACATTCCGGTGGTGCCGGGGGCCGTTTTCCCGCTGGTGCGGCGTCGCGAAGAAACGCAGCTATGGCAACAACGCTATGGAAAAGTAGCCTACGCCGGCGCCTGGGACGATCGCTGGTGGCACGAGCCTTACGTGATCCCGCCGATGCCGGAAGGCCAGCCCACCACGAAGCCCGCGGACGAAGACGCTGAGCATTTTCTGCTGCGGATGGTGCACAAGTATCCGCACGAAGTGACGATTTACGAAGGCGGGCCCATGACCAACCTGGCGCTCGCCATTTCACTCGATCCACAGTTTCCCGAACTAGCGCAGGAACTGGTCTTCATGGGGGGCGGCCTGAGCCCGCAGAGCGACAACCCGGAGTGGGTCAATACGCCCCGTCACGAATTCAATTTCTGGTTTGATCCGGAGGCGGCACAGGTCGTGTTGCGCGCGCCGTGGAAGAAAATTGTCTGCACGCCGACGGATATTTCAGTCAAGACCCGCCTGACGCCCGCCATGGTCAAGCAGATCGAGGCGAGCGGTACTCCTCAGGCACGCTATATCGCGCGGTTCTATCAGCCGGTTCCCGGAGCCGACATCATGTGGGACGAGCTGGCGGCTGCCGCCTGGATCGACCCCTCGCTCATCACGAAGAGTGAAACTCGCTACATGAGTGTGAACCTCGACCGCGGCGCGGGGTACGGCGACACCCTGACCTGGACTGAAAAAGATAAGCCCGCACTCGGCGTGCAGCCGGTTGAAATCCAGGTGGATTTGGACACCGAAAAGTTCTATCGGATGTTTGTGAGCTTGATGAGCGCGGCGACACCGTCCGCTCACTGACCTTCGGCTCTCAGGCCGTCAGGGCTTTGGTTGCGGCTGTGAAGCGGGCTGCGCGTCCCGCATCGCAAATACAAACTGCTGGATTTCATGCCGTTCGCGCTCGGCGTCTTCTTTCGTTTTCTTTGACAACCGCTCGTAGAGCTGAAGCTCGTGCTGAGCTTTCGCTTTCTCGCCAATGCGCCGATAGGCCTGAGCAAGGCGATAGTGTGGCTCTTCCATCTGAGGGCTGGCTTCGATGGCTTGCTGGTAGGCGGAGACCGCTTTCGGAAGGTCTCCCCTGTCCGAGTACAGCACCCCCAAGTGCAGATAGCCAACGCCAAGCTTCGGGTCGAGATGGACGGCCTTCTTCAGCAGGGACTCCACTTCCGCCGAGGTCTTCGCGTCCGCCGCACCGTTCGCCTGCTTCCACAGAGCAACCGCGTAGTAGTAGTTAGCGAGGGGATTCTCCGGCTGAAGCCCGACAAAGCGCTCCAGTCTCTCCACCAGACCGTTTGACTGAACCGCCTCAGCATTCTGCATTTTGCCCAGGAACAAATAAGGGGTCGGATCGTTGGGGTTCAGGTCGGACGCTTCGCAGAGGCACTGGACAGCCTGACCATAGGAACCGCGAGCGTACCAGGCGACGCCGAGGCCAACCAGCATCCGGATGGAGCGGGGAAACAGGCGATTGCCCTTGGCAAACACTTCGATGGACGGCTCAGCGGCGCGATGCACCAGAAGTTCCGTTCCCCAGTCGAACAGATGCGTCTCGCTCGGGTTCAGTTCTGCAGCACGCTGATATTCGCGAACGGCCTCGAGCGGGTTATTGAGTTTCTCTTCGACGTCGCCGAGAAGATGGTGAAGCTCAGCCTGAGCTTGTGGAACAAGGCCCTGGCGCGCGAGGAGGGCACGAATTTTGGCGCGTGAGTTCTCGTATCTGCCGGCCTTCGCATCTGCGACTGCCAGTTCGTAAGTGTTGTCACGCGCGGACTCTTCCCTGGCCGCGGTCGAAGCTGCGGATTGATCAGAAGTCGCTTCCTTGCTCAGCGATGCGGTATCCCTGGCGAGCCCTTCCCTGGTTCGCACAACCGTATCGGAACCGTGCCCGCCAAGATTCGTGGTATCGGCGACACCCGCCACGGTGAACTGGGGCTCGTCGTAAAACTGAGGGGTTGCTGCCGAGGAGGCTTGTGGCTCAGAATGCTCTGATTTACCTGGATCAGCGGTGGGCTGACACTGTCCATGAATTCGTAAGGGAGCGAGCAGCCCGCTGAGCGCCACGATCGAGATGCAGATCGCAAGATATCCGGATTTGGGTGCGGTTGCTCGACAACGGTTCATGAGACCAATGCGAAATCGGAGAAGGTAAGGCCAATCAACTGCAGATGCGCTGAACCGTATTCTACAGCTTGCGTCACGTGCAGGCCGTGTTGGACCCAAAAGTTTGGCGCAGTTCACGAATCAGCATTACAATGCAGCGTCTTTCCACAGAACGGCCGCGGCATGATCAAACACGAGGGAGCTTCTGAATGAAGAGCCGAGGTATCGTTGTTCTGTTAAGTGTTGTTCTGATGTTGGCGGCGGGGAGTGAACTGCAGGCCCAACAAATCAAGGTCATTGTTGATCAGGACTCGCGTGGACCGGCTACCACCGACATGCAGTCCATCCTGATCTTTTTGCAATCCGACAAGTTCGACGTGCTGGGAATCACCACAGTCAGCGGGGATCAATGGGTGAAAGAAGAAACGCAGCGGACGTTGCGGTTGGTAGAAATCGCCGGCCGCACGGACGTTCCGGTCGTGCAGGGTGCTGAGTTCCCGCTGCTGAACTCGAAAGAAGAGACCGAGCGCTGGGAAGCGCTATACGGCAAGTTGCGCTACAAGGGGTGCTGGAGCGACTTCTCCAATCGGCCTGCCAGCACGCCGCCTGCGTTCCGAGCCGGGTATCACGAGCCCGATGTCGTTCCGCCGCTGGTTGAGGGAGCGCCGCACACCAAGGCGCTGGACGAAACGGCTGCGCATTTTATTGTTCGCATGGTGCGCAAGTATCCGGGCGAGGTGGTGGTGTGGGCAGGAGGTCCGCTGACGAACATCGCCCTGGCATTGCGTTTGGACCCGGAGGTGGCGACGCTGGCGAAAGAGCTGGTCCTGATGGGCAGCGGCATGTACGCGGACAATGGCGGCATCGGCGGGGTTGACGCTCGGCGCGAATTCAACTGGTGGTTCGATCCGGAAGCGGTGCGCATCACCATGCGGGCGCCGTGGAAGAAAATTACCATCACGCCGGTCGATGTCTCGGTCAAAACAAAATTGGGTCCGGAAATCCAGGCCGCCATCGCCAAGGCGGATGCTCCTGTGGCTCGCTACCTGACCGCATACTCGGTGGAAAGCTTCATGTGGGATGAGCTTTCGGCTGCCGCCATGGTGGATCCGTCGCTCATCACGGGACAGAAGGAGCTTTACGTGGATATTGATATTGATCACGGGCCGAGTTACGGTCAAACGCTGTTCTGGAGCCCGGGCACGGAGCTTCCTTCCTACGCGCGAAAGGCAACGGTGCAGTTCGATGTGGACGCGCCCAAACTTTACGACCTCTACATTAAGCTGATGACGTTGCCACCGCGGAAAGCGCAGTAGCAAGCCAACACCAGACTCACGGAGCATCCGACATGGATTCGAAGCAACCCCTTCGCATCACGCGGCGCCGGTTCATGACGTCTTCTGCGGCCGTGCTGGCAGCCAGCAGTTTCGCACCCGAGACCTGGGCCTCCACGGGACAGGCTGTAGCCAGCCGCGGGCCTTTCCGGGTCATCGTTGATACCGACCCGGGCGTGGATGACGCTTTGGCGCTGCTGCTGGCGATGCGGTCGCCGGAATTGAAGATTGAGGCCATCACCCCGGTCGCCGGGAACGTGCCGCTTGAGTTGACGCTTCCTAACGCCCTGCGTCTGGTGGAAATCGCCGGACGGACTGACATTCCTGTGGCTGCGGGCGCTAAGGCGCCTCTGGTGCGGCGTCTGGTAACGGCTACTTACGCGCACGGCGAGAATGGACTGGGAGGAGCCGTCTTTCCGGACCCGACTACAAAGCCTGTCGCCGAGCCGGCTGCGGAATATATTCGCCGTGTGGTCCGGAAGTATCCGCACGAAGTGACGCTGATCACGCTGGGGCCGCTGACCAATGTCGCTGCGGCGCTGAATGCCGATCCGGAACTCGCAGGCCTGGTTCGCGGCCTGACCATGATGGGCGGATCGCTTTCTGGGGGCAACATTACGCCGGCAGCGGAGTTCAACGTTTATGTTGATCCGGAAGCGGCGCGCATCGTGTTTCAGTCGGGGATTCCGATCACCATGGTCGGGCTCGATGTCACGCGCAAGACCTCTCTGACTGACGAGCACGTGCGCGTACTTGAGGCTGCGCAGAACCCGGTCAGCCAAGCGGCGGCTAAGATTGGGCGCAATGCCATCAACCACAATCGGGAGCGCGGATTCCTTGTCGGGCCGAACATGCACGACTCGCTGGCGGTGGCAGCATTTCTCGACCCGACGATCCTGAAATGGCAGGAGTACTACGTGGACGTGGAAACCACCGGCGAACTGACTGCGGGCGAAACTTTGGGCTACAGTCCCGTTGCCGGCGACTTGAAGCGGCGTCCTGGGGCAGAGAAAGAAGCGGGGGCTGCAAGCATGTCGATTCGCGGTTCGGCACCGACTCTTGCGAGTACAAAGACTTCTCCGGTGGTACGCGACAAGTATGGGCCGAATACAAATGTGGGCGTGGACGTGAATTCGGCGCGGTTTTTCGAATTGCTGATTGGGCGGTTGGCGGGAAAATGATAGCCCTGATGCGCGGGGCTTGAAGCGTGACGGGAGGGCACGGCTTCAGCCGTGCCGAAAGCAGTCTGTGCGAGGGGCTTTATTGATTGTTGTATAAGTAATGTCCTATAATCTCCTCCCGGAGGGCGAGATGCGACCCAACGGGACTCCTGATGAACTTGAGCACCGACGCTTTCGGGCCCTCAGTCTGCTGCAGCAAGGTAAGACTCCCGTCGAGGTGGCCCGGTTGGTGGGGGTGGATCGCCGCAGTGTGCGGCGCTGGAAGTCGTCCGCTCAACGGCATGGTGAAGCAGCGTTGGCCGCCCGGCCTGCGCGGGGCCGCCCCCCGCGCCTGCGACCGGCGCAAAAGCAAGTTTTGCGGCGGGCCTTGCTGCGCGGCGCGCAGGCCGCCGGTTTCGAAAACGACCTCTGGACCTGTCGCCGGGTGGCGCAACTGATCCAACAGCGCTTCGGCATCCGCTACGAGCGCACTCATGTTTGCCGTCTCCTGCACGGCTTGGGATTTACTCCGCAGAAGCCGCAAAGACGCGCGGTAGAACGGGACGAGGCCGCGATCCGCCAATGGGTACAGGAGGTCTGGCCGGCAATTAAAAAAAAGCGTCCCGCCTGAAGGCTTGGCTGGTGTTCCTGGATGAAAGCGGGATGCTGATGGCGCCCTTGGTGCGGCGGACCTGGGCGCTGTGCGGCCAACCGCCGGTGCTCCATCAGCGCGGGGCGCATCACCGCAAGGTCTCGGCCGTGGCCGTGCTGTGCGTTCCCCCGGCGCGGAATGGCGTGCGCCTGTATTTCCGGCTTTATCCGGAGGCCGACATCCGCGCCCCCCAGATCATTGCCTTCCTGCGCCACCTGGGCGGCGAACTGGGCGCTCCCTGGCTGTTGCTGTGGGATCGCCTCAATGCCCATCGCGCTCGTCTCACCCGCGATTTCCTGGCGACCCAAGCTTGCCTGCATACCTTCTACTTCCCCTCCTACGCTCCCGAACTGAATCCCGTGGAGTACGTTTGGAGCTACCTGAAAACCAATCCCCTGGCCAACTTGGCCTACTTCGATCTGCCCAGTCTGGCCGCCAGCACCCGTCACCACGCCCGCCAACTTCAGCACCGGCCCGCCCTGCTGCGTTCTTTCGTCCAGCACAGCCCTCTTTTTTTGCGCCTCACTTAGGACATTACTTATACAACAACCAATAGCCCCTGAGGTGACCACCTGCGCGCCGTTCCTCCCTGAGTAGAATGGACCCCGTGTCCGACTCCGACAACCTCGCAAGAGTCCGCGCACACCTTCAGCTCTACGACCATCCCCTGCTCGCTTTTTCTGCGC
>JACQDD010000191.1 GCA_016201265.1 Terriglobales bacterium
AAATTCAAGAGCGAACAGGCCGAGATTGCAATGAGGTTCGCCGCCAGGTAGTTGAGTCCCAGTTCGCCCACCAGCAGACGCATTACCAGGAGGTTCCCTATGATCGAGACCGCACCGTTGCTGGCGTTGAACTTGACCAGTCTCGCCAGAGAATGGAGAGGGTGCGCCGCCGGCCGGTCGGCCCAGGTGAAGCGCTCGTGCCAGAGGAAGTTGTGGATGACGGCGGTTTCAACGGCCAGGCCCGTCGCCAGCAGATAATCCAAGTGGAAAAATGAGCGAAAAACGGTCAAGGCGACCAGTTGCACGCCGATGCCGATCCCACCAACAAAGTTGAACTTCAGCCAACGCAGAAGGCTCCCCGACAATCCGGTGGAGCGACGGGCGCCCTCGCCCGTCCGTGTAGGGACGGGTCTCCGACCCGTCCAGGCCGAGCGAAGCTCAGCGGGTTTTCTCCACTCCGACGGGCGAGGGCGCCCGTCTCTCCATTGTTCTTGAGTGTTCATCCGACCCTCTCTTCCCCATAAAGGCGAATGGTATTTTTCAGGCTGAAGAAAATCAGAATTGCGGCCATTCCCGCCAGCCCGATCGCGCCGCCGATATCGAACAGCCGATAGCGCCCGTGCAGAACCCACGCCCAGCGGAACAGCGCCAGGTTTCCGACGGCCAACAGGATGCGCAACTCGGTCGGTCCGAAGCGCCAGAACGAAAGATGAAATTCGCCCAGGGTGTAGGTTGCGAGATATGACTTGATCGAGAGCAGCAGGAACGCAATCAACAATCCAATCGCGATCACCGGATGCATATAGCCGGAGAGCGCCAGCCCCGCCATCATGGCAGTCGCACCGATCGAATCAGTGATGTGGTCCACGTAAAAGCCATAGCGGGGGCGCTGGCGCTGGCGGACGCGGGCCAGGGTGCCGTCCAGGCTGTCGCCGAACCAGTTCACTGCGAGGCAGACAATGGCCGCCAGCAGCATGCGGCGGTCCCAGCCGGCCAGGACGTAACAGACCCCCGTTCCGATCTGGGCGGCGAAGCCGAGGACGGTGAGATGGTCGGAATTGACGCAGGCTGGCGTGCGCTCGGCCATCCAGATCAGGGCGCGTTTCTCGGCGGTGGCAAGAAAGCTGCCGTGAACCCGGGTCGCCTGCCTGAACCCGCTGCGGCGGACTTCCGCCAAAGTCTTGGGATTGGTCTGCTCGGCAAAATCGGCCAGTGAGGTAGCCATGAGTGCCTCCGTTCTGGGAGCACATTGACGCAGGAAGGCCAGAATGACAATGCACGGCTGGTAAAACGCGGATCAACAGATATCTGCATTGTTAACAGCATGATGGCGGAGGATGTCAGGTCGCAAGAGCGAGAAGTGGCCCTTTTCAAAACCTATTGCCGACTACGCTCACTGACAGCGTTGTGAGCGTAATCGCCTGTTAACAACAATTGCCCTTGCAGGAGGTCCATGAGGAGAGTAAAGATTTTGTTGATCTTGGATTTCCCCTGTCTGGCTTGATTAATGAAACAAAGGTACATCTGCGTTATTGCTTTCATCCTTGCGGTCTTGCCGACCTCTTGGGCAGGTGACCAACAAGCTGTCACGCCCATGACGGTTCCTTACTTGCTGCGTATGGAACGGCTTCGGTCCAACCAGGACGTATGCGTGCTTGTCCGGCGCGACGGGCAATATCACCTTGAGCGATTACATCCTTACGGCATACGTGTCTTTGAAGGGGAGTTGCCCAACGGAGCGTTGGCCTCGCTTGAAAATCTCCTGACGAAAGATAGACTTTTTCAGCTCCAGCAAAGTGACATAGCTGTACCACACACTACAGGAGACCTGGACCAGCTTTTTGTTAGTGTTCTTCGCCCTGCCCATTGGCAAAACCTGGAATTTGATGCCGCCGAAAGCCGCAAGCCCTACGAGGAGTTCCTGAATCCGCTTCTGAAATGGCTGGATGACCTCCAAGAGGAAAAAGCGAAGGAGTTAACGGAGGAGTCAGGTCGAAACAACTGTCTTCCTTCTAAAGAAATTAAACTGCAGACGCGAAGCGGTGACAGAATGCTCTCGCTGAACACTCAGGCACCAGAAGGTAAGCATGTCCCAGCTCAAGAGGTCAGACCCAATTTGAGTGGTACATGGAAACTCAATCTCAGCAAGAGCAAACTTGTTCGGCAGCATGCGCCCGGCGATGTCTTTTACAAAATCAAGCATGTGGAACGGCGACTTGAGATAGTGCATCAAGGTGACACTTACCATTACATTACCGATGGGAAAGTTCACGTGGCGTACAGAGGCGTTCTGGATGCGGAACTGCTAATGGTCAAGACGTACTGGGACGGGGAGACGTTGGTGATCGAGACGAGTCAGGAAATCGGGCCAGGAGGCATCAGATGGGTGAGTCGCTACAGATTGTCGGAAGATGGAAATAGCCTTGCCGTCACATGCCACGTTAATCAATCGAAGTTCCGTGGCGCGTTTGACGAATCTCTTATCTACGAGAAACAGCAGTAACGCACCGTAGTTGGCCGTTGTTGACGTAACATCGCCATTACACTCACAACCTGGGTTCTGAGCGTAAACGGCTTCAGCTTTGCCGAGTTTTGCTCGGCTGGGTGGGTGTGAGGAGGTCGAGGGAGGCCACCCGTCCCTAGGCGGACTCTTCGACTGCCGCGCGCAGTTGCTGCACCGCCCAGCCGATCTGCTCGTCCGCGATCACCGCCGGAGGCGCAATGAGCAGGTGGTCGCCTGTCGTGCCGTCAACGCAACCCTGCATCGGATAGACCAGCAGCCCGCGGCGCAGGCACGCTTGCCCCACCAGCCCGGCGAAATTCTTTTCGGGCGGGAAGGGAGCCTTAGTCTTCTTGTTGGAAACGAACTCCACCGCCCAGAGCATCCCCAAACCCCGGACGTCGCCGACAGAATCCAAGTCGCGCAAGCTTTCGAGTGCGTTTTTCAAAGCAAATCCGGCCGTGCCCTCAGTGTTCGAATCGGCAGCATGCACCAGATTCAGCGACTGCACCCGGCGCAGCACGGCCCGCCCCGCTGCCACCGATACCGGGTGCGCGTTGTAGGTAAAGCCGTGCAGGAAAGCGCCGGAGCCGTTGGCAATGGCGTCCACGACTTTCTTGCTGGCAATGACGGCGCCGAGAGGAGCGTATCCGGAGGATAGACCCTTCGCGGCAACCAGGATGTCGGCTGCAACCTCCCAGTGCTCGACCGCGAAATTGCGGCCGGTGCGGCCCATGCCGGTCATGACTTCGTCGGCGATCAGCAGTACCCCGTGGCGGCGGCAGATTTCCGCGATGCCTTGCAGGTATCCCGGAGGCGGTGTTACGGCCCCCAGCGTGGCCCCGCTCATCGGCTCAAAGATGAAGCCTGCCGCTGCACCGTTCGAAGCCTTAATCGCGCTATCCAGTTCGGCGGCATATTGCTGGCCGCAGTTGTGGCAGTCATCGGTGCAATCGAAAGCGCAGCGATAGCAGTAGGGAATACCGATGTGGGCAAACTCGCGCACCATCGGCAGGTAGATCTCGCGCCGTTTCCGGTTGCCGGAAACAGAGAGCGCGCCCAGCGTCGATCCGTGATAGCTCTGGTTGCGGCTCAGAATTTGATGCCGCTCGGACTGGCCGATCTCGACTTGATATTGGCGGGCGAGTTTCAGCGCGGTCTCGACCGATTCCGACCCGCCGCAGGTGAAGTACACGGCGCCGCCGCGGAAGTGCTCTCCGGCAAAGTCGAGCAATTCCTGAGCAAACTCCTCGGCGACTGGTGTCGTGAACTGGCTGGTGTGGACGAACTCGAGCTGCCGGGCCTGCTCCACCATGGCGTCGGAAACTTCGCGCACACCGTGGCCAATGAAATTCACCGCCGCCGATCCGGAGAAATCGAGATAGCGGTTGCCGTCGGCGTCCCAGACGTAAACGCCTTCGCCGCGGACGGCAACGGGGTAGGGTTTGCGGAAAGAACGGCGCAGAACGGGAGTGCGAAAGTCTTGCCCAGCTAAAGTGGATTCGGTCACAGTCGGATTATGCGGTTTGATGAAAGAGAGTGTCAAAACCGCAACCATGTGACGCTTTTCCCCGTGATCCCCCGTGCCCCCCGTGGTTCAAGCTTTTGATCCTAACCACGGAGGACACGGGGGTACACAGGGGAATACCGCGATTGCCATCCGCGATTCTTCGTCTGCGATAATTCTCCAGCCTCGCCGCAAGATGCGTTAATCTGCCGAAGATGCGGCTGCCGCGCCTCTTCCGCCCTTCGCACCAGCACAGCGCTCTTTCGGCCACGCTGCTGATGATGACGACCATCACGCTCTCGCGTGTGATCGGGTACATCCGCGAAGCCTATATCGCCTACGCCTTTGGCGCCGGCCAGCAGACCGACGCCTACGTGGCGGCGTTTACCTTGCCCGACTGGCTCAATTACATCGTGGCTGGCGGCACCGCTTCCATCACTTTTGTCTCCATTTACACGCGGTTTCTGGCGGAGAAGCGCGAGCAGGATGCGCAGAAGACGTTCTCAATCATCATCACGGTGATGACCACTGTGCTGATCGCCAGCACCATCCTGGCCGAAATCCTCACCCCGCAGTTCGCTGGCTGGATGTTCCACGGCTTCACGCCTGAGCAAATGCAGCTGTGCATTCACCTGACGCGCATCCTGCTCCCGGCGCAGATCTTCTTCTATGTCGGCGGTGTCGTTTCGGCGGTGCTGCTTTCGCACCGGCTGTTTCTGTTTCCCGCGCTCGGCCCGCTGATCTACAACGTAGCGATCATCGCGGGCGGCGTGGTAGGCGGGCACCAGCTTGGCATCGCCTCGCTAGCCTACGGAGCAGTGATCGGCAGCATTGCCGGGCCTTTCCTGATCAACGCCATCGGCGCAGCGAAAATCGGTACGGGATATCGTCCCAGCTTCGAAATCGGCAACCCGGCCTTTCGCGAATGGGTGCGGCTTTCGATCCCGCTGATGCTGGGGGTGTCTCTGGTCACCGCCGACGACTGGATCCTGCGCTATTTTGCTTCGAGCGGAATCGGCGACATCGCGCGTCTGAACTATGCCAAGCGCCTGTTCGCGGTTCCCATTGCAATTCTCGGGCAGGCGACCGGGCAGGCGTCGCTTCCGTTCTTCTCGCGTCTGTTCGGAGAAAAGAAATTCGAGGAGTTCGGGGCGACGGTGAATGGCTCGGTCTATCGCATTACGGCGGCCTCCCTGCTGATCACCGGCTGGATGATGGCGATTGCGGTGCCGCTGGTGGATCTCGTTTACCGCCGCGGGCGATTCACTTTCTCGGATTCCCAGTTCACAGCCATTTACTTCTTCTGGTTTTCTCTGTCGCTGGCCCTGTGGTCCGCGCAGTCTCTTTACGCAAGAGCCTTCTATGCCTCCGGCAACACGCTCACGCCCATGGTGGCCAGCAGCCTGATCACCCTGGCCTCTCTGCCGCTGTACTCGCTCCTGTTCCGGACCTTGTCGGTGACCGGCCTGGCGATCGCCTCCGACCTCGGTATCACGGCCAATGCCCTGGCAATCGCCCTGCTCCTGCATGTTCGGGGGATGGTGCCGCTGTCTGGCCTGCGTTGGAAGGAACTGGGGAAGGCGGCGCTGATCGGGGCGGTGTCAGGCGGGCTGAGCTATGAAGTCACGCGCATCGTGGCCCTCGATGGCAGCCGCCGCGCCGATCTGCTTGCACTTGCTCTCGGCACGTTGACGTGGGCCGCGGCAGTCGCGGCGGGACTGTGGCTGTTGCGCTCGGAGTTACCGGGAGATTTGCGAAAACGAGGATCGTGACTTGGGTCTCCCCTGTGTCCCCCTGTGACCCCTGTGGTTCAGCTTCTTTTTTTGACCACAGGGGTCACAGAGGTTCACAGGGGAAAGCAGAACGAGTCTTCTGGCCAAAGCAAAAGGCATCCCCCAACACGAGGATGCCCCTTCTGGTTAGAAATCTACCCTTGGCGCCTAAAGCCCAGAACCGGTTTATGCCCGCGCCGCCATTGGTTCCGGCACGCTCGAAACCGAGGCGCTCTTCACTTCTTCGGGCTTCGACCCAGCCTTGCGGATGTCGATGCCGCCCTTGAAGAACGCACCGTCTTCGATGGAGATGCGCGCCGCCACCACGTCGCCGGTGAGCGAGCCGTCGCTGCGGATATCGACCCGGTCGCTGGCGGTCAGGTTGCCACGGACTTTGCCGAGGACCACAATCTCTCGCGCGTTGATATTGGCGGCGACCACACCGTTGCGGCCGACCGTCACGCGATTGCCGGAGAGATTGATGGAACCCTCCACCCGGCCGTCAATGTAAAGCGATTCAGAACCTGTGACTTCGCCTTTGATCACGAGCGACTTGCCGATGGTGGCCTGGTCGGAAGTGGTGGTGGTAACAACCGGGCGCGGGGCAGCAGCGGTTTCGCTCGCCGCGGGCGCAGTCGGCGTAGACATTGTCGGACGCTCGGGCTCAGCCGGCCGGCCAGGCGTTCCAGGTTGATTGGTGGGCTTCCACATTGTGCTCAGAGTCCTTTCCTCGATAGGAATTTCAGAACCATCGCCGCATTTCAGTTGCCAAAACGGATTGTACTCCGGGGGCAAGGTTCCCCCTGTGGAAATCCAGCATTTTCCTAGGGCTTTTCATGGTTCCCCCCTGAAGCGGCGGCTAAGATCGAACGCGATCGGCGGGCCGGGCATGTAAGGGCTTCCAGCCCTGCGGTAATTCTTCTATCGCGATAGTATGGATGGAGGGCACCAGGGATCCGACCTTCGTGCCATGCCTCGAGGGAATTTCATGAGCACGCTCACCACCGCGTTCGGCCGGCCCCAGCCCGGCGAATACGATCCCTACTACGATCGCTACATCTCTCTGGTTGGATCGGAGGACGTTGTCGCGGTGCTGGAGAGGCAGGCGCCGGAAACCGTGGCCCTGCTTAAGTCTGCCGGCGCCAAGGCTGACTTTCGCTATGCACCCGGCAAGTGGAGCGTGAAGGAAGTGCTGGGCCACGTCAACGACACCGAGCGCATCATGAGCTACCGCGCCCTGCGCATTGCCCGCGGAGACAAGACACCGATCGAAGGCTTCGAGCAGGACGATTACGTACGCGACGGCAATTTCGGCCAGCGGACGCTCGCGGAGTTGATTGATGAATTTTCCGATATCCGAAGGGCTACGTTAGCCCTGTTCCGGCATCTTGATGCCGAAGCCGGTGCGCGCCGTGGCACCGCCAACAAGAATGAAATCAGCGCCCGCGCCCTGGCCTATATCATTGCGGGACATGAGTTGCATCATCGGCGGGTGCTGCAGGAGAGGTATTTGGGATCGTCGCTGGTCGCTGGTCGCTAGTTGCTTGTCGCTAGTCTAAGAAGTTGTATTCCCATCTTGATGGCTGCAGGTACCGGACACAGATGCAAAGACTAGCAACCAGCGACTAGCAACTAGCGACTGCCTTTCATGCTTTCCGACTCCTCCATCCTGCGCCACATTGGCCGCCAGCCTAAGAAGACGGCGGGCTACAAGCAGCTGCTGCGTGAGCTCGGCGTGAAGAGCGAACAGCGCCGGGAGCTTTCGGACCGCCTGCATGCGCTGGTGAAGAAGGGCGAACTTCTGCAGGTGGACTCCGATCGCTACGCCGTTCCGCAGGCCACTTCGAACCGCAACATGCTGGTGGGACGCCTGAGCATGCATCGCGATGGCTTCGGCTTTGTGATCCCCGAGGCTTCCTCGCTCGATGCAAGTTTGAAAGCACGCCTCGCCGGCGACGTGTTCATTCCTCCTCCTGCCACCGGGTCATCCATGCATGGCGACCGCGTGCTGGTCGAGATCTCGGCGTTCCGGCCCGACGGGCGTGCCGAGGGACGAATCATCCGGTCGGTCGCGCGCGCCCATCCCACTGTGGTCGGCATCTTTCATTACGGGCACCGGCACAACTACATCACCCCGATCGACGAGAAAGTAACGCAGGCAGTCATCATTCCGCCGGGGATGGAAAACCCAAAGACCTTAACCACAGAGGACACAGAGAAAGGCAAATCGGGAGGATCAAGACCTGCGCGGCATCGCGTGGTTGGCGCGGAGGCGGCGCGCCACGGCGACTGGCAGGATCTCGACGGCGTGGTAGTTGATGTCGAGATAACCGATTGGCCCTCGGCCACGCAGAATCCACGCGGGCGTGTGATTGAGATTCTGGGCGAAGAGAACGATTTCGGCGTGGATGTCGAAATCATGATCCGCAAGTTTCACCTGCCCCACCGCTTCCCGCCGGAAGTGATCGAAGAGGCGCAGGCGATCGAGCCGGTCATTCCCTCGCGCGAACTGCGGCATCGGCGCGACTACTGCAATCTGCCGATCGTCACCATTGACGGGGAAACGGCGCGTGACTTCGACGATGCCGTCTACGTGCGCCAACTGGAAAGCGGCAACTACGAACTGCAGGTGCACATTGCCGACGTCGCACAGTACGTGACTCCCGGCTCGCCGCTCGATCAGGAAGCGCGATTGCGCGGCACCAGCGTTTATTTCCCCGACCGCGCCGTGCCCATGTTGCCGCTCGAACTTTCGACCGACATTTGCAGCTTGCGGCCACAAGTGGACCGGCTGGTGCTGTCCTGCACGATGGAGATCGACCATCAGGGCGAAGTCGTGGGCTATGAAATCAACGAAGGCGTGATCCGCTCCGCCGAACGCATGACTTACACGGCGGTCAACGCCGTGCTGGAAGGCGATCCCGCCACGCGCAAACGCTACGCGCCGCTGCTCGAGAATTTCGAGCGCATGCGCGACCTGGCGATGATCCTGAACCGCAAGCGCGAACGCCGCGGATCGATTGACTTTGACCTGCCGGAACCGGTGATCGAGTTCGACGAGTTCGGGCTGATGAAGAGCATAACGCGCTCAGAGCGCAACATCGCGCACCGGCTGATCGAAGAGTTCATGCTGGCCGCGAACGAGAGTGTCGCCCACTATCTCGAAAACAGGCGGATCGCGTCGCTGTATCGCATCCACGAAAAGCCGGACGCCAAGCGGGTGTACGACTTTGAGGTGATTGCTTCGGCTTTCGGCTATTCGCTCGGAGTGGGCGCGCTGCCCATCCACCGCGTCCAGATGAAAGCGGACCGCCGCGCCGCTCACGGCACCGGCAAGCGCGTGCGCGACATCGAAGTGCCGAAAGAAGTGCACATCACCCCGCGCATGTATCAGAAGCTGACGGCGAAGATTGCGGGCAAGCCGGAAGAGCGCATTCTCAGCTTCCTGATGCTGCGCTCGCTGAAGCAGGCCCGATATTCGGAAGAAAATCTCGGGCACTTCGCGCTGGCGGCGACGACGTATGCACATTTCACGTCGCCCATCCGGCGGTATCCGGACTTGATTGTGCACCGCATCTTGAAAGAAGTGCTGCGGGAGGCGACAGAACATCACGATGGAGAGATCCCGGTGGGGGTGTTTCCGGCGCCGCCCGTGAGAGTGGGCCCGGGAGGGCACGACTTCAGTCGTGCCGATAGCCGGGCAATAGAAGACGGAGCCTCAGCCCCTGAGGTCGCGCGGGCGGGGCGCCCGCGCCACACGAGCGCGGAAACGGACTCACCTTCACCCTGGTCGAAACGCCGCGACCACGCCGCGCATCAGCAATCCGTCGAACCGCTGGGCGGACCGATCCCGGTCGAAGAACTCCACGACATTGCCGAAGAATCCAGCCAGTCCGAGCGCCGCGCCGACGACGCTGAGCGCGAGCTGATGGAATGGAAGAAAGTGAAGTTCATGGAGCCCCGCATCGGCGAAGACTTCGACGGCCTCATCGTCAGTGTGACTAAGTTCGGCCTCTTCGTGGAACTGACCGATCTCTTCGTCGAGGGCCTGGTGCCACTCTCGACCCTCACCGACGACCGCTACACCTACCACGAAAACACCCGCCAGATCATCGGTCAGCGCTCGCGCAAGACCTACAGCTTAGGTGATCGCTTACGGGTTTTGGTGGACCGGATTGATCCGGTGGAGAAGAAGATCCAGTTCGCGGTACTGGAAGAGCAGCCGCAACCGTCAGGGCCACGCCGGCGCAAGTGATCGCAGGGTCTATTCCCTAACGCCAAGCTTACCTCACCGAGCGCCGCAAGCCGTTGGCATAGTTTCCGAGTTACCGACCAAACTCGTCCCATCCGCTGCGCACCGATGAACGCCGAAACCGGGCTGCCCCCCCCACAAGTTGACCGCGATACGGGCATTGAGACTGCGATGGCGATTTATCGTCAGCTACAATTCTGCTTCGCACACACCGCGCTAGTTCCGGCTGACATCTCGCACCTCGACCACATCGATCGGCACTACGGTGCGGAAGGTGATGAAGTTGGTTTGCAAAGTTAATTTTCCAGCTCTTTGTGGTTGGAAGTCGAAATCGTAAGTCTCACCAGCGCCGAATTTCAGCTTGGCCTCGCACGACTTGCGATAGAACTCGGGCAGGTCGGCACCATCCTTCGCTCGCGGCTGCCACGATGTCAGCTTCTCTCCATCCAGAAGTGAAAACACCACCTCGTCGTCGTTCGGGGTGATGTTGATGAAGCGGAAACGATAACGTTCGCCGACGCGCAGTTGCGCCGCAGCGGGTTCGGTGCTGCCGTTCACAAGCATAGCGTCTTTGAAAAGATTCCCGCCGGCGCGGCTGACGACAAACACGCGATCGTGTTCGGGGTCGTACTTCTCTCCAGGTTCCAGGACGACGAGCGCACCGTAGAGCCCGGTGGTGAGCTGGTCGAGGTCATGCCAGTGGGTGTGGTAGATATAGGTGCCTGCGCGCGGGGGCGTCATGTGTGCGATGAACGATTCCCCGGGCGCGATCGGCGGCGTCACCTGGCGCGAGTCGCCTCCAACACCGGGAACGCCGTCGTAGTAACTCTCCAGCTCGATTCCGTGCCAGTGAATCGCGGTGGGATTCGCGAGTTTGTTCACGACTGTGATTTCGGTCGGCTGCCCGCGGTAAAGGATGATCGGCGGGCCAAGTTCGGAGCCGTGCACAGGGGCGGCAACGGTCGCTCCGTCGCGCAGTTCAACCCTGATGCAGCGCCGCGTGCTGTTCGGCGCAGGAGGATTCTGGGAGATGGTCAGCGTGAGCTGGCGCTGGGGCGGTTTCGGCCGAGCCTCGGCCAGGTTGGTCTCCTGAGGACGCACTGCGATGCCGACGACCAGGCCCGCCATGCCGCTGGGGTTGTGGTGCTGGTGGTTGGAGTCCGTGGCGGCGCCCATCACCTCGGCCGCCGCGTTGGCCAGGTCAAGGTCAAAGTGAAAGGCAAGATGGCAATGGAAGATCCAGTTGCCGGCGTGCGTGGGCGTCCAGGAAACAAGCATGGTTCGGCCTGGCTGCATGAGTTCGGTAACCGCCAGACGCTGTTGTGGGGGCGAATAGATAATTTCACTTTCGCCATTGCCGGCGCTATCCACGCGAAAATACGCGCCGTGCAGGTGCATGGGATGAACGGCTAAGCTGGCATTGATGACGCGCCAATGGGCGGTGTCGCCGACCGTGTACGAAAGCCGTGTCGTGTGCGGCCAAGATTTGCCGTTCATGGTGAGTATCTCGTGAAAACCGTGGCCGAAGTCGAAGGGAACCAGCCAGTTGTACCAGAGGCCAATCACGAGCACGCGATCATCGGTGGGTGCGCCGCTGCCGTCCACGATAAACGCTCCGGTCATCGTCGTATCGCCGGTGGACAATGCGTCCATCGGTACCGACGCGAAGCAGGTGACATGGTAGAAGTAGGTTCCCGGCGCACCGGCCAGGAAGTTCAGTTCCTTCGTCTCGCCGGGATTGACCGTTACCACATCTTTGGCGTCGCCCGGCCGTTGGTGCAATCCATGGAGGACGACAGGGAACAGCTGGGGGTTTTTCAAGAAGGCGTGAATGCGCGTGCCTTCCGGCACTCGGATCATGGGCCCGGGGATGCTGGGAGCGCTGCCCTCTTCGGCGACAGTGAGCGCGGGAATGCCCGGAGCATCGTCGGCGTCCGGGTGCCAGGCACCTTCCTTGATCTCAAGGCGAAGCGTGAGAACTCCATCCTTCAGTTGGCCGGCCGGCTTGCTGTTGTCGTGAGTGACGACCGGAGCCAGGTCGGAAATATCGGCCGCGGAGGCGATCAGTCCGACTGTGAACAGGAAAAACAACCCAGCAAGCAGTGAGCGCGTGACGCGCGGCGCGAAAAGCCATGGACTCATGGCGCCCCCTCCAGAAGTTTCTTTTGTGTCTGCTGCTCAACCCCGAAGCAGCCCGGCAGGAATGTGGAAGACAGTACTGCCCTTCGATCCGCATGTCAACAGTTCAGCTTGCGCTAGCGGATATTCAAGATGCCTGTAGGCTCCCAGTCTCATCCCCCCACCTGCTAAAATCCCCCCTTTACCATTCTTGGCGCCTGCCTAGGAAGTCCGTTCCATGTCCAGCAACCCCAATCCAACCCCGCGCACCCGCGTTGTGCGCGAGCCACAGCGGGCCGTCTATGACCGCGACGCCGTCAACCAGATCCTCGACGAGGCTTTCCTCTGCCACGTCGGCTTCGTTGTGGACGGCCAGCCCTACGTCATCCCCACTTCCTACGGACGCGCCGGCAACGTCCTTTACATCCACGGCTCGGCCGCCAGCCGCATGCTCCGCAACCTGGACCAGGGCATTCCCGTCTGCGTCACGGTCACGCTGCTCGATGGACTGGTGCTCGCCCGCTCGGTTTTCAACCACTCGATGAACTACCGCTCGGTGGTGATTCTCGGCACGGCAACGCTCGTGGACGATCCGCAAGAGAAGATTACAGCTCTCCGTGTTCTGTCCGAGCACATCCTTCCCCATCGCTGGGACGATTCCCGCCAACCCAATGAGAAGGAATTGAAAGCGACCTCGGTGTTGCGCATTCCGATTGAAGAGTTTTCGGCCAAGGTCCGCGTCGGTCCGCCCATTGATGACGAACCGGACTACACTTATCCCACCTGGGCGGGGGTGATTCCGCTGGAGATGCGGTCGGGCGCTCCCAATCGTGATGAACGCTGTTCGCGCGAGTTGCCGGAATATCTGCGAGACTATTCCCGTAAAGGCAAGTAAGAAGCCAGAAGACCGATGGACGCGACCATCCAGAAAATTTCGGGGCAGGTCGATTCCCTGCGAAACGAAATGGTGGCTTTCCTCGCCCGCCTGGTGCAGTTTTCCAGTCTTCCGGGAAAGGAAAAGGCGGCGCAACGCTTCTATGCGGAAAAGCTGGAGGCGCTCGGCCTCGCTCCCGAAATCGTCACCTCGCGCCGGGAAGAACTCCAATCGCACCCGGCCTTCTGCGACGACGGCATTTCCTTCGACGAACGGCTTAACGTCGTGGGACGCTGGCGCGCGACCGGCAATAAAAGCGGCAAGAAGAAAGACGCCCCGCGCACGCTGATCCTGAACGGCCACATGGATGTGGTGCCGACCGGCAGCGAAACTCTGTGGTCAGCTTCGCCATGGAGCGGAGAGGTCAAGGGCGGCAAGCTCTACGGACGCGGCTCCTGCGACATGAAAGCCGGCCTCACCGCCAACGCTTTTGCGGTGCAGGCTCTGCAGACGCTCGGATTCCGTCCGGCGGCCGATGTTCTGCTGGAAAGTGTGATCGGTGAAGAGAGCGGCGGAGTCGGCACGCTGACCACGATCGTCAAGGGCTTCCGGGCGGACGCGGCCATCATCACTGAACCGACGAGTCTGCATGCCTGTCCGGTGCAATCGGGAGCGCTGACCTTCCGCATCAAGGTTGCCGGGCGCGCGATTCATGCCTGCATGAAACCGCATGGCGTGAGCGCAATCGAAAAGTTTTACCTCGTGCTGCAAGCGGTGCAGGAACTGGAACGACGGCGGCATGTCCAGTACAAGAATCTGTTGTACGACGATGCAGATAACATTGCGCCCATTAGTTTCGGTACGATTCACGGCGGAGACTGGCCTTCGACGGTCCCGGACCAACTCACGGTGGAAGGCCGCTTCGGAGTTCTTCCTGCAGAGACGATGGACGATGCCCGGCGAGCCCTGGCCGCCGCCGTGGCTCGCGCCATCGCCGTGGATCCCTGGTTGAAAGGCCATCCGCCCAAGATCGAATGGTTCGAAGGCCAGTTCGAATCGGGACAAACGGCGGTGACCGAACCGATCGTCGAGTCCATCCAGCAATGCCACGCGGGAGTAATGGGCCGAGCTACCGTGCTGCAGGGAGTGACCTACGGGTCCGATCTCCGCTTGTTCACCAATCACGGACACGTGCCCGCCGTCCTCTACGGGCCGGGGAACATCGCCCAGGCACACACGGTAGACGAATGGGTGGATTTGCGGGAAGTGTTCTCCGCCGCCAAGGTGCTGGCCTGCATCATCACGCAGTGGTGCGGCGGAGAGTTCGCGTAGCGGGCTCAGTTCGGCAACAGCAACAGTTTGCCCGTGGTCTTGCGGCCTTCCAGGTCGCGGTGGGCCTGTGCTGCCTGCGCGAGCGGATAGACGTGTTCGATCCGCAACTTGAGCTTGCCTTCGCGAATCATTCCAAAGACGGCGCCAGCGCGCTGCTGCAGTTCCTGCGCCGTAATAATGTAGTGACCCAGCGACGGGCGGGTCAGGTAGAGCGACCCCTTCTGCGTCAGCGTGATTGGATCGAACGGCGGGACGGCCCCGCTCGAGCCACCGTAGAGCACCATCATGCCGCGGGGACGCAGAAGATTCAGACCTTTCTCGAACGTCGTCTTGCCGACTGAGTCGTACACCACGTCCACACCCTTGCCGTTGGTCAGGCGCTTCGTTTCTGCCTCAAAGTCGGCCTGGGTATAAAGAATGATCTCGTTGGCTCCCGCTGCGCGCGCCAGCTTCGCTTTTTCGTCGGTCGAAACCGTCGCTATGACGCGCGCTCCGATGTGGTGCGCCATCTGGACCAGCAATAGCCCCACGCCGCCGGCAGCGGCGTGAATCAGCGCCGTCTCGCCTTTTCTCAGGGGATAGGTGTCGTGGGATAGATAGTGTGCCGTCATCCCTTGCAACATGGCAGCGGCCGCTTCTCGCTCGCTGACTCCGGCCGGAATCTTGACCAGGCGGTCGGCGGGCACCGCAGCAAACTCCGCATAGCTTCCCAGCGTCATGGTGTAGGCGACGCGATCGCCAATGGCGACCTCGCGCACCTCGGAACCGACGGCGGAAACCACACCCGCGGCCTCCTGCCCCAGGACAAACGGCAGCGCCAGCTTGTAGCGGCCCTCGCGGTTGTAAACGTCAATGAAGTTGACACCCGCCGCCTGGATCTTGACGACGGCCTCGTTGGCTTTGGGTTGAGGGATCGGCAGGTCCGCCAGCTCCATGACGTCCGGCCCGCCGGTCTGCTTTACCTGTATGGCTTTCATAGTAGTGTTCGATGACCTTAGGAATATAAATGACTCGGGGCATCTACGTTTCGATCGCTGTCCGTCGATCGCTGTTCGCCATTCGCTGTTCGTCGTGCGCGGCTCGGTTCTGACCGTCCTCAGGTGAGAAGACTGGAAGCGAAGAGCGAACGACGAACAGCGAAAAGAGCGGAACCCGCCTTGCTCCCCACCCGCCGGCTGCGGTAACATGCCCGCCCGGTATCGAAAGTAACCGCGGCTTGGGTCCTCTCGTAGCATTGACCCAACGAAATTGGCGATAGTACCATCTCACAGTCAGGGGCCCCGGTTGTGCCCTTAGGTGCTTTCGTAAGTTTCTGAGAATATGAGGCTTCTAACACACCGGTCTCTGGCGATCGTCTTCACGGCCTCATTGGCGGCGGCGACCGTTGCCTGCCAGTCTGCTCAGAAACAAACCTTTGTGCCTCCGCCGAAAGCACAGGCTCCAGCCCTCACAGCCGTCAGCAAGCCGCCGGATCCGCCCCCGTCGAAGGCGGGGACTGCGGTCACCGAAGCTCAGCCGAAGCCTCCGGTTTCCCAGGCACCGAAAGGCGACGCAGTGGGCGACCTGATCGCACGGGTAGAGAAGGAGTACCAGGCGGGTCAGGACAACTACCATGCCGGACATCTGGAGGCGGCCAAGCAGAATTTTGACGCCGCCGTCAACCTGCTGCTGAACAGCGACCTCCGCTCCGACGAGCGCCTCGATCAGGAACTCGATCGCATCATGGAGGGCATCAACAGCCTGGAACTGCTGGCCGCGCAGGAAGGGGAAGGTCCGCAGCAGAAGTCCGAGCCCGCGCCCATTGACGAAGCCAATGAAGCCACGCCCCAGGTGGATCCCAACGTCAAGGCCAAGGCAGAAGCTGAGATCAAGTCCACGCGTTCCGACCTCCCTCTGATGATGACCGACCAGGTCGCCGGATATATCAATTTCTATTCCACGCGGGGACGCGGCACTCTCGAGCGCGCCCTGGCCCGCTCCGGGCGCTATCAGGAAATGATTCAGGGCATCCTGCGGGAAGAAGGCGTGCCGCAGGATCTGATTTACCTTGCCCAGGCAGAATCCGGGTTTCATCCGCTGGCCGTTTCTCGTGCCGGCGCCCGCGGCATGTGGCAGTTCATGGGCAGCCGGGCGAGGGGTTACGGGCTCCAGCGCAACTTCTGGGTGGATGACCGGCAGGATCCGGAAAAGGCGACTCGCGCCGCCGCGCGCCACCTCAAAGATCTCTACACGCAGTTCGGGGACTGGTACCTGGCCATGGCCGCATACAACTCCGGTCCGGGCACGGTGCAGAGCGCGGTCAAGCGTACCGGCTACGCCGATTTCTGGGAACTTTACCGCCGCAACGTGCTGCCGAAAGAAACCCGCAACTACGTTCCCATCATTCTGGCTGTGACTATCATGGCCAAGAATCCGGGGCAGTACGGACTCGACGACGTTAACCGCGACAAGCCGATTCCCTACGACACGGTGAAGATCGACTATCCGATTGACCTGCGACTGGTTGCCCAGTGCGTGGGCGCGTCCGCTGCCGACCTGCAGGACCTGAATCCCAGCCTGCTCCGCTTGAGCACCCCGAAAGACCGCTCATATGAGCTGCGGCTTCCCGCCGGAACGAAAGAGAAGTTCTTGTTCGCGGTGGCAGCGATTCCATCTGACAAGCGGCTGTGGTGGCGTTATCACGACGTGCAAGCAGGTGAGACGCTGGCTTCTCTCGCCAGGACTTATCACACCACCGCGAAAGCGATCTCCCAGGCAAACGACTTAGAGGGCGATTCCCTCGACCCGGGAAGCAGACTGGTCATCCCGATTGCTCCGGGCAAGTACAGCGATGGCGGGACGTATGCGCGCCGCATCACCCGCTATCGTGTGCACAGAGGGGATACGGTCGAATCGGTGGCCGAGAACTTCGCCGTTCCCGCCAAGATGGTGCGTGGCTGGAATCACCTGAAGGGCAACAGCCTGGCGGGACGAAGGGTCCTCTATCTA
>JACQDD010000194.1 GCA_016201265.1 Terriglobales bacterium
GAGTACGGACAGGTAATCGTCGACGAATGCCATCACCTTCCCGCGTTCACCTTCGAGCGGGTGTTGAAGCAGGTCAAGGCTCGATATGTGCTCGGCCTGACAGCGACGCCAATCCGGAAAGATGGTCATCACCCGATCCTCTACATGCAGTGCGGCCCCGTCCGATTCAACCTGAGCGCCCGCAAGATGGCGCAAACGACACCATTCGAGCACCGGGTGATCCCGAGATGCACGGAGTTCCGGATGCCGGCAGAGCCAACGGACGTGACGATCCATGATGTTTACGCCGCCATGGTGAACGATATTGCCCGGAACCAGTTGATCGTCCAGGATCTGGTCGAAGCCAGCCGGGCTGGGCGTTCTCCCCTGCTGCTGACGGGGCGGACGGAGCATCTGAGCCAGTTCGCTTCGCTGCTGGAGGGCCGCATCCAGAACGTGTTCGTTCTCAAAGGCGGCATGGGGCGGAAGCAGAGGAAAGCGATTAGCGAGGCGCTTGCCCCGCGTAGTGGATACTCACGTTCCCATGCTGGCGAGGATGTACGGGAAGCGGCTCCGGGGCTATCAGGCTATTGGGTATAAGGTGGAGGACAATACTCGCGCCTTAATCTTAATTCGGCGGCATCATCGGCAGGGCGCCGGCCTCGGTGTGGGAAAGATCGAAATGTCCCTGGTTGGCATTCGTCCCCTGGTAATCCAGTTGATTGTATTTGTCCCCGTACTTAAAAAAGATCGTCTTGCCCTTGATGCTGATGGGTATGGGCCACGACACGTTGTTCGTTACAGTCACCGGCCGAGTCGGGTCGCGGCCGAAAATGTAATTGGCCTCGAACCCTCCCTTGTCGGAAAAAGTCAGTCGTGTTCCCCGCTCGGTGATCACCTGCTCAATCGGCACATACTCGAAACCGAGGAACTGGCGGTCTGCGTAACGGGTGCGGATGATCGAGCTCTGACGCGCCGGCCGGTTGGGCCGGGGTTCGGCGCCGCCTGCCTTGAATGGCCACAGGCGCATCAGGCAAAGCAAGCGTCCGCTCACCAGGTGCCAGATGTTCTCCATCGCCGTGCGCTGGGCTGGATCCGCGCGCGCGTCCAGGAGTCCCAGGATTCCGACCGGGCCATCCACCCCGCCTATTCGCAAGTCGTTCAACTTTACCTGGTCCCAATTCCCTTCCTGCACCCAGTACGACCACATCGCGTAGCAGTATTCATAAGGCGAGGGTCGCTCTCCGAAATTGCAGGTGCAGGGAACGTTGCAGGTGCAGGCTTCCGACAACTGGCCTTTGATGTGCCACGGCTTCTGCTGCGCCAACGCGACGCCCGATATCGCCAGCGCCGCAACCAGCAATTCCAAAATTGTCCTCGCGGTGCGCAGGTCGCGCTTTTGGGAAGTCATTGTCGTGCTGAAGCGGGTTCCGAGATCTTCTTGACGATGGCCCAATTGCCACCCAGTGGGAACACCGCGCTCACTTGTCCTACCGCAAGCCGGCCCAGCTCCACGCGAAGCTCCTGTCGAAGCTCTGAAGCTCCAGCTCGAAAATAGCCGCCATCCGAGGCGTTCGGGTCTATGGAATGACGCGCGGCCAATGCGGCGAAATCCTCGCCTGCTTCGATTCTCCTCCGCAGCTCTTCCGCTTCGTCTTTTGTTCGCACCAGCAGGATCTGATATTCACCACGGGTCTCGACAGCGCCGGTTAACTCCCTCAATTGCTCCCGGGTTTCGATCACCAGTGGATCTTGGGCGCCGAACTTTTTTTCCAACAGCGCCAGCGCGAGCCGGGACGTTTCAATAGCTGGCTCGCCCCTCCCCTGCGCCCGGTACAGAGCCGCCAGGTTCATCAGCGTAGTCGCCACTTCGGGATGATCCGCCCCGAAGTTTTTCTCCTCCATGGCCAAGGCTCGCTTGTAAAGGGATTCCGCTCGATCGAAGCCGCCCTGAAGCCTGCGGAGCAGGGCAAGGTTGTTCAGGGCGACCGCCGCAAAAGCATCCGAGCCAGCGGACGACTGCCACACCCCGAGGGCCTTTTCAAGCCAGCCCTCAGCCTCCTTGTATTTTCCTTCGTGCAGATACAGAAACCCCAGGTCGTTCCACACCTCGGCTACGAGCGGATGTGCGGCCCCGAGCGCCCTTTCCCGGATCTCGAGCGAACTTCGATACAGCGGCTCGGCTTGCGCGTACCTGCCCTGTTCCACATACACTCCCGCCAGATTGTAGAGAACGCTGGCGAGCCTGGTGTCGTCAGGTCCGGCAAGCGCCTGGTAGGCCTCCCGGGAACGCTGGAATAGCTGTTCCGCGCGGTCCAGGTCGCCCTGAGCGTAGACCAGCGACCCCAGGTTGTTCAAGCTGGCCGCCACGTCGAAGTTCTGAGGACCGCCGCTGTTTTCCAGTATAGACAGCGCTTCGGCTGCCGCCTTTTCGGCTTCTTGATGCAGGCCTTGGCGGTAATACTCGCCGGCTTTTCGGACGGCCTCTGCGAGGCGGTTTGTGTCCCCGCGCAAGGATCCGGCGGCCAAGAGGGTTGCGAGCGTCAGAAAGGCGAGCCTCTTGCGCCACCCGGAAACACTACGGTCAGTCATCTACCCCAAGTTATCACGTTGCAGCCCATTGTATCCTGGCCGGACCAGTAATGATACAATCATCGACCGCATACCTCTGACGCCCTGGCGGCATGGGGGGAGGTCTACCGCCCGCCGCTACCCGGCTCGGTCCCGAGGTCTCCAGCCGCCGCTCGCGTCCCTCACCAGCTCAGCCGGCCCGTCAATTGCAGGACGCGGGGTGAGTTCTGCGATAACTGGTTGGTGATGATTCCCGTGGTCGAATCCGGCAGCCTCGTGCCAGGCATATTGAACACGTTGAAAAAGTCGATATTGAACCGGAGAAACATCTGTTCTCTAAACCGAATCGACTTGAACGCCGAGGCGTTCATGGACCAGACCATGGGGCCGAGCAGATACTGGTTCCGCATCGGGTGCAGGTTGGTATCGAGGCTGGTCCGCTGCAGGGTGCCGTTCTTCAGGGGCACGAAAACAGTATTGGACTCGTAGAACTGGAAATTCGGATCATTCGGGGAGCCGCCGTCCTTGGGCGTCGGGATGAGCGGCGTCTGGAATGGCTTGTAGCTATCGGGAACACCCATCACACCGTTGGGCTTGCCCGTCCTCGGATCGAAACTATTGATCCGGTTGGCCGGGATGTAGCCGTTGTAGTAGAGCCATCCGTCATAGCAGACCCCGCTGCGGCAATCCTGGATCGGGAATTTCTTGCCATACACCTCGCTTTTCCCCAGCGGGCCCCACATCGACGTTGGCAGTGCAAAATAGCGGCTGACGAGTTGGCCGTTGCCGGCAATCTGCCAGCCGCCGATGAGGCTGTTGACGAAGCCGCGGGAATTGCGGCCCCATGCCTTGCCCTGGCCGAAGGGAAGATCCACGATCCAGTTCCAGTTCACGCGGTGCTTGGGGATGTCGGTGTCCCGCCGGTAGAACAGGAGCCGGTTGCGCGCCTCCGGGTCTTCGGGGACCGCCCCCGGCAGGTACAGATTGGTCGCCGGCAGGATGTCGTCGCGCCACCCGTCGCCGCCCACGCGCAGGGCGTTGCTCATCGTGTAAAACATTTGGAAGGCATAACCCTTGGAATACCGGTGCTGCACCTCGGCGACGAAGCTCGAGTCGTTGGACCAGCCGGTCTTCTGGTACTGCCAGATCGTGCCGAAGACTTGCTTGTCGAAATTGCGCCGCGCCACGTTGGCAAACTCCCCGGTCGGCAACGGCTCGCCGGTAGTGGTGAACCAGATATAGGAGTTCGCCGCGTCATTGTAGGAGTAATACTGGGCCAGCCGGACGCCGTGCGTCCCGGCGTAGCTCAGCTTCACGCTGGTGTTAGCCAGGATCTCCCGTTCGACGGTGATGTTCCACTCGTGGGCGCGCGCCGTGGGCTGGTGCGGGTCAAGGTAGTAAACGGTTCCGGTGCCTCGCGTGATGCCTGTGACCGTGGCCAGGTCCAGGGTATCCTTGCTGTTCACGCCGGCGATGACCTTGGGCACGGAGCGTAACAAGTAGTTCGGCAGCCCGTCGGGGCTCTGTTGAGCGGAATTGGGATCGTTGGCGAAAGTGGCGGTGGTGGGAACAATCGCCCGGGTTTCACAGGTGATCAGCCGCAACGACTCGGGAAAGGCGTAGATGGCGTAGCCGCCCCGCAGAACGATGGGGCGGCTCAGCGACCCCATGCGGTACGCAAATCCCAGGCGCGGCCCGAAGTCCCACTTGTTGGGATAGATGAAATTGTCCGGCAGACCGGCCTGCGACGGGGTCTCGTACTTCACACCCAAATCCGCGTAGGCTTTGGCGATGGCGGGATGCGCGTGGTTCAGCTTCACCAGGTCGTCCAGCGACCGCCCCATCACGATCGCGTGGGTCTTGGGGTCGAAGCCTAACACGGTGTTGTCCCGGTCCTTGGCCGCCCGGGTGTATTCGTAGCGCAATCCGAAGTTCAAGGTCAGTCGGGAGGTCGCCTTGAAGTTGTCCTGGAAGTAGGCGGCGTTCTCTCCCGTCCGCAGGTAGAAAAACGATGGGAAATACCTCGCGTTGTAGGTTGCCATCCCCAAAAACAGGTTGGCGGCATTGTGGCCGGTCAAGGGCACAGCGCCGTAGGCGGAGCCGGACCCGGGATCATAGAGGGACGTAGCGAGCGAGTTAAAGAAAACGGTTCCCATCGTCTGCTGCTGGTCCGCAAGAATATCCAGAGACTCGTACCGCCACCGCCCGCCGAATTGAAGCTCGTGCCGCCCATGCACCTTGGTGAAATTCTGGTCCAGGTTGTAGAGCCGGCTGAAGTCGATGTTGAGATTCACGGCCGAGTCGTAGTCCATCCCGAACCCGGTTTGTTGCATGCGCGGGAAGCCCAGCCCCTTAAACGGATTGGAAAGTCCTAGTTGTGTGGCTATGTCTTCGGGGGCGATAGGGAGTATCCCCCGGTGATCCCGCTGCACGCTGAAGATGGTCTCGCTGAAGAAGGTGGGCGAGAAGGTGTGGGTCCAGGAGGCCACGCCGCTGTCGTTTTCACCCCGGTCGATGCGCGCATTCGCCTTGCCGTCCAGGGTCGTGGGGGAGGATGTTGTGGAGCCTGATCCCAGCGCCGTTGTATTCACCTGATAGGAAGGGTTGTGCGAGTACCGGAAGAAGAGCTGGTCGCGGTCGGAGAGCCGGTGGTCCACTCGCGTGGTGATGGTGGTTTGATTCCTGTTATTGAAGCCCAAGCCATACCAGTTAGCGTCCACCAGCGGGTTGACACCGGGGTGCGTAGGCAGCGGCGTGATGCTGTAAAGATAAGCGGCGAGCGGGCTGCGGCGGTTGATCGGAATCTGATTGTTCGGGAAGGGCTGCCGCCGCCAGTTGGCATCGGTGGTCAGGGGATCGTACAGCGCGGACAGGCGTCCCGTGCCGTCGATCAAGCCGCTGAAATCGCCCTGCCGCATCGCGGGGGTCGGCATGGTCACGGACCTCGTGGAGGCCGTCCTCTGGCGAAAACCCTCGTAGGCAAAGAAGAAGAAGGTCCGGTTCCTGCCGTTGTAGAGCTTGGGGAGGTAGACCGGCCCTCCCAGCGAGGCGCCGAATTCGTTGCGCACCAGGTGGGGAGGCTTCAGGTAGAAGTCCTGCCGGGCGCGGGCCACGCCGATGGCGCTACTGCGGGCGGTTTCAAACACCGAGCCATGGACGTCATTGGTTCCGGCCCGAGTCGTCAGGATGACGGTGCCGGGGCGGTTCATCTTGGCCGAGGAGTTGCTGGTTTCGGCCCGGAACTCGTCGATGGTATCCAGTCCGGGCGGCCGGGCGGGGAGTTGTTGCCACTGGCGGTTTTCCAGGATCGCCCCGTCCTGCAGCAGTTCTACGGCGTACCGCAGGCCAAACACGCGCGGCACCGAGCCTGACTCGAAGCCCGGGGTCGTCATATAGAGCAAGTCCTGGATGAACCGGCCGTTGAGGGGCAACTGCTCGATGCGAGCCCGCTCGACCACGGTCGCCAGCGTGGGTGCGGTGGTCGTCACCAGCGGTGTGACGTCGCCCGCCACCGTGACCGCCGTCGCCGTGGCCCCCACTTTGAGCACCGGGTTCACCTCGGCGACCTGGCCGGCCACCAAAGTCAGGTCGCCCTTCCAGGTCTCCATCCCCGCCGCCTCCACCGTGATCTGGTAGGGCCCCAGTTGGACCGACGGGACGAGATAAAAGCCGACCTCGTTGGTGACGGTGTCGTATTGGCGGGTCGTCTGGGTTTGCACGACCCTCACCTTGGCCTGAGGCACCACCGCCCCAGTCGCATCTTTCACCGTGCCCTGGATGCTACCGCTACCGGTTTGTGCGTAAACGACGCCGGCAAGAAGAAAGAGCAGGCTGCCCAGCGTTCCCAGAGTTCTCATGAGGCACCTCCAGCCCCCCTGATGACCTACACCTCAGGCGCGTATGCCCTCAAGTTTATCCGCGAGGCGCGGAATGTCAAGAGTCGCGTTCAAAAAAAACAGGCTGTGGGAGGGGGATCTGCGGCAGCGGCGTTACACCCTGGCCAGTTGCGAGCGCTTCGCCCATACCTTCTCGAAGGCCTTGACGTATTGATCGATCAGCTCGGACGCCTCGTCGTAAAACAGCGGCATCGTCACAGACGTGCGGTTCACCTCGGCGCAGCCGGGAAGGAACTCGGGGACATCAGGCTTGTGGTGCCACCATTTCGCTTCCGAGTAGATGGTGAATTTATGTTGCTCAGGATAGGTAGTGGAGCTGATCCGGACACCCTCGGCCCGAAGCGCCTTGATCAGCGCCTCCTTCGGGCAACCCGCCTTGGCTTCGTCCAGGAAAAGCAGATTGCCCGCCCAGTAAACACGCCTTGCATCGGGTCGGCAATACTGCACCGAAAGGCCGGGCAGCTCGACGAGCCGGTCATTCAGCTTCCGCATTTGCGCGTCCAGCAGCGCGATCCGGCTTTCCATGGTCTGGAGCTGTTTCCGCGCCAAGGCCGCGGCGAGCGGGTGGATCCGGAATTTCGGGCCAAAGCCGGTGTCGTGGTACTTGCGATAGGAGCTGTCTTGCGGAAACGTTTCGGGAAGTTCGTAGTTTCCAAAGGCCGTGGCTCGTTCGTAATACTCCCGGTTCTGATAGATCCCCATGCCGCCTTCGATGGTCGGCAGCGTCTTGCTGGCCTGAAAGCTGAAGACGCCGATCCCGCCCCAGGTGCCCATCGGTCTGCCCTGCAGCGAAGCCCCCTGGGCCTGGGCCGCGTCCTCCAGCACGAGCAAGCCATGCTGTTTGGCGAACGCGCCGATGTGGTCCATGTCGCAGGGCAGACCCCGGGTATGCATGGGAACCACGGCCCGCGTCCGGCTGGTGAGATGGCGGGCGGCATATTCCAGATCAAAGCAAGCGGTGCGAGGATGGATGTCCACAAATATGGGGACGTAGCCGAAGAAACGCATCGGCACGATGGTGGCCCAAGCGGTGTAGGACGGCGCCATGATCTCGCTGCCGGCAGGAAGATCGAGCCCGAAGAACATGGACATCAGGGCGCTCGTCCCGTTGATATGCGCCTTGACGTAGGGCGCATTCAGATAGTCCTTCATCTCTTTTTCGAGCAGCGGAATTTCCCCGTAGAACCTGTTGTTCTCCAGCAATTCGACCAGGGCCTTTTTCTCCTCCTCGCCGTACCGCGGCCATTTGGAAATTTCCGCCTGCCGGGCAGCCGGGAAGGTCACGGTTTTGGGTCCACCGGAAAGGGCCAGGGTCTCGGTCGCAGGCCTGGGAAAAGCCGCGCGCGACGCGCCGAGCCCGGCCACCGCCGCAGCGCCCGTCTGGACGAACGATCGCCGTGTGTTTCCAGCCTTTGACATAATCGTTTCTCCTGCCGAAGCCTTCGGCTTCAGTACAATTCTATGCCCTTTTTGCAGCTTTTCAAGGGCCACCGGGTGCGCGACGTGAATTATGAGGGCGCCGGGCTCGGGCATTTCTGAGCCGGGGCGCCCCCTGGGCCCGTAAGGGAGCGGTCCACGCGCACCTGTCAAACCGCTCCCTCAGCTCACTGGTTTCGCTCGGCGCCGTGCCGATTTCGTCCTTGACGTCACCGTGGCCACGGACGCGCCTGGCCCGTGGCGAAACTCGCGAGAACCGGCCCGGCTGTCACGAAGGTCCGGGGCAGCTCTTTCGTTTTCAGCGACTTGCACGCCGCACCAATTGGCGCGGAGGCTGGTGTGGTGTTTCCAAGCCACTCTCGCCACGGGCTAGCCAACCTTGAAACAGGTTGGGCTTTGAGGTATCCTTCGGCATGAATTCGGGGACCACTGGGGGTTGTTGAGCCGTGCCGCAACCAGGAAAGCTACTGAGGTGCTGCTCGGCGATTGCGCTGAGCGCGGCAGCGCTCTGGGGCCAGTCCAAGGAAGCCGAAATTCGAGCTCATCTCGAGCAAGCGGAGAAGGCAAGCCAGCAGGGGGATTTCCACACGGCAGCGAGCGAATACAGGAAAGTAGTCGAGTTGGACCCGACCAGCGCCGAGACCCATGCGCGCCTGGGCATGATATACAACCGCCTGGGGAAACTGCCTGAATCGACGGAGTCGTACGAACGCGCGCTGCGGCTCGATCCCAAGCTACCGAGGGTGAATGTGCTGCTGGCCTTGAACTACATAGCCGCCGGCGGGTGCCGGGACGCCATTCCGTTGCTGGCCGCAAATTTCGAGGCCGAGGCGAACTCGCCGGTCCGGCTGCTGGTGGGCCAGCGCCTGGTGGAATGTTATTTCGCGACGGGAGATCAGGACCAGGGTCTGGCCCTGGTGCAGAAACTCCGGCAGATCGGCCCCGACGATCCCGATGTGCTCTACACCGCGTTGAAGACTTACATGAACCTGTGGAACGAGGCCTTCCAGCGGCTGACGGCCAAGGCGCCCGACTCCTATCGCACGCACCAGGTGCTGGCCGAGAGCCTGGAGGCTCAGGAGAGATTTGCCGAGGCTGCCAATGAGTATCGGGAAATACTGAAGCTCGCCCCACAGCTTCCCGGCATGCACTATCAGCTCGGGCGCATGATCTTGCGAAGCGATTCCTCCACCGACGCCGACCAGAGAGCGCTGGCGGAGTTTCAAAAGGAGCTGGAGGCCAGCCCCGCTGCGCCGCCGCTGGTGGAGGTTGGCGAGATTCATCTCCGCAGGAAACAACCGGCGGAGGCTTCCGGCTATTTCTCCCGCGCCGTGCAGCTTGAACCCGGGTATGTCCCGGCGCGAATCGGGTTGGCCAAAGTCTTCGTGGCCGAGCAGCAGTGGCCCAAAGCCCTGGAGCAGCTCGAGGCTGCGGCGAAGCTGGCTCCCGAGGATGAAGCTGTGGCCTATAACCTGATGCTGACGTATCGCGGCCTGGGCCGAACCGCCGACGCGAAACGCGCCTACGACACGTTTCAGCGGCTAAAAACGCAGCGCCAGCAGAGCCGCGCTCCCTTGGTAAATCCCGCCGCGGGCGCTCCAGCTCCGGGCCGAGGCCAGTGATCCGGCAAGCGGTCATCCTGACGCTGGTTCTTGCAGTGCCTGCTCTGTCCCCTCAAGATGCGCGACCAGATCTGAGCTTCACCGACGTTGCTCCCGGAGCGGGCCTGACCGCCACCACCGTCTTCGGTGGTGCTAAGACCAAGCGCTACATCGTGGAAACGACCGGCGGAGGCGTGGCTTTCCTGGACTACGACAATGACGGCTGGCTGGACATCTTTCTGGCAAACGGGTCGAGCTTCAACGGAGCCTCGGCCACCGCCACCAATCATCTTTACCGCAACAACCACGACGGGACATTCACGGACGTCACCAGGCGCGCGGGCCTGGACAAACCGGGGTGGGGCCAGGGCGTCTGTGCCGGGGATTACGACAACGATGGCAACACGGACCTCTTCGTAACCTACTGGGGGCGGAACGTTCTGTACCGGAACAACGGGGATGGAACATTTACGGACGTGACGGAGGCGGCCGGCTTGAAGAAATCGCGGCCGCGGTGGGGCAGCGGGTGCGCCTTTCTCGACTACGATCGCGACGGGTTGCTGGACCTGTTCGTATCCAACTACGTCGACTTCGATCTCAAAACGGCTCCCGACCCGGGATCGAGCAACTTCTGCCGGTATCGCGGCCTGGCGGTGAATTGCGGTCCCCGCGGACTGCCGGGTGAGAGCAATCTGCTGTTCCGCAACATGGGTCATGGGCGCTTCGGGGACGTATCGGAAAAGGCGGGGATCGCGAGGGCTCGCGGCTACTTTGGGCTGGGAGTGCTGACGAGCGACTTCGACAACGATGGATGGCCGGACATTTACGTGGCCAACGACAAAACGGCGAGCCTGCTCTTTCACAACAATCGAGACGGCACGTTCGAGGAAACGGGCGTCTTTGCGGGCTGCGCTTACGACGCCGATGGAAAGGTCACCTCCGGCATGGGGGTGGCCGCCGCCGATTTTGACCGGGATGGCTGGCTCGACATCCTGAAGACAAATTTCTCCGATGAATCCGCCTCGTTCTATCACAACACGCGTGACGGGCTCTTCGTCGACGCCGCGCTCCAACTGGGATTAGGGCGCAGCCAGAAGTGGGTCGGATGGGGATGTGGGTTCGCCGATTTCGATAACGACGGCTGGCCGGATATTTTTGTTGTGAACGGACATGTGTTCCCGGAGCTCGACGGAGCGAATCTGGGGCTGAGCTTCCTCCAGCCGAAAGTGGTGTACCGCAATGTCAGGGGCGAATATTTCGAGGATGTTTCGGCGAGAGCCGGCGCGGCGGTCACAACGCTCTCGGCCGCGAGGGGCGCTGCTTTCGGCGATTTCAACAATGACGGCCGCCTGGATATCGTCATCAACAACATGAATGACAGGCCTTCCTTGCTGCGCTCGGAGGTCCGGAACCGAAATCATTGGATCCTGATCCGGCTGGAGGGCGTGAAGTCCAATCGAAGCGCCATCGGGGCGCGGGTGACCTGTGTGACCGGCAAGTTCCGGCAGATAGACGAGGTCCGCAGCGGAGGCAGCTTCTTTTCGCAGAACGATTTTCGCGTTCATTTCGGGCTCGGCAGCGCCACCCGCATCGACTTGCTGGAGATTCGGTGGCCCAGCGGCAGCGTGGATCGAATACCGGACTGCGGCGTGGATCAGATCCTGAATGTGAAAGAGGGCGTGGGGATCGTTTCCAAGACGCCATGAGCGCTACTTCAGCCTCAACTCAATGTTGCGGAAGAAGGCCTCGGCGCCCTCCGACTGGAATAGAATCTTGCCGCGTGACGGATTGGCGCCGGCGCCTTCGTTGGCCACTTTGCCGTTGACAACGTACTTCACTCTATCGCCGTCTGCCGGAAGGGAGGTCGGCGCCGAGGGCGACGAGTGCAGCCAGGAACAGACGGTCCGAAGAATCATGAGTGGCTCCTACTGGGAGCCGGCCGGGGGGCCGGCTGTGGCCCGAGGAGGCCGCCCTACGGTGTCCGCAGCCTGCCCATGCTGGCAGGGCCTTCCGGCACCCACCGCGTTGTCCGCTTGGCGGTCGTCCCGCTGTTTGGTGTGGCCAGGAGAACGCCCGAAGCATTCTCCTACTGTAAACATACGCAGAAAGTTCGAAAAGTGTACAGCTCGATCAGCTCGATCAGCGAGACGGACGAAGCCGTTAACCAACGAAAGGCGCTCTGCGGAGAACGGGAGAACTAGGTGCGAGGATGCGTAATGGGGGCGCCAGCAGCGACTCACCGCGCCTCTCCGGGGCGGACCACAAGCAGAGACCTACGGCTGCA
>JACQDD010000188.1 GCA_016201265.1 Terriglobales bacterium
GCCGTTGATGCGCGCGATCACTGGCTTGCCGGTGTTGCGAATGGCGTCAATTGCTTCCTGGAAGCAGGTCATATATTTCCAGTAGTCGCGCGGGGTGCGCGTATAGACGTCGGCGTATTCTTTGACGTCGCCGCCGGTGCAGAAAGCTTTTTCGCCGGCGCCGGTGAGTACGATGACGCCCACTTTGTCGTCAAAGGTGGCGTCGCGAAAGGCTTCGCGCAGTTCGATAAGCGCGGGCGTGTTGTAGGCGTTGTACACCTCCGGCCGGTTGAAGGTGATGCGCGCCACGCTATCGGCCTTGGTGTACAGCAGGTGTTTGAATCCCAGGTCAGCGGCGGGTTTGCTCTCGAAATAACGCAAGGGAGTATCCTCTCCTCACAACCTAGTGCAGTTGATCCATTACCACGATGCCGCGGATGCCCTCTCCACGGCGCAGAGTATCAAAGCCCTCGGTAATGCGGTCCAGCGGATAGCGGCCCGTCACCAGTGGCTCGAGCTGCGCGCGGCGCGTCCGCACCAGCTCAATCAGTTCGGGGTAATCGCTCGGACGACATCCTAGGCTGCCGATGACTTGCAGCTCGTAAAACATCATCTTGGAAAATGCCAGCGTCACCGGCTCCGCTGTGTAGCCCACCTGGCAAAGCCTTCCGCCCGGGCGGAGCGAATCATAGGCGTTGCGGATGGTCTCCGGCTTGCCGATGATTTCCATGGCCACGTCAACGCCGCCGCCGGTGCGCTTCTTCAATTCCTTGTCCACGCGCTCCATGCCGCGCGCATTCAGGACGTCGCGCGCGCCAAACTGCCGGGCCAGCTCGAGCTTGCGGTCATCAATGTCCACGGCAATCACGTGAGCGCCGGCCAGCGCGGCAAACTGAACAGCATTGATGCCCACGCCTCCACAGCCGAAGACCGCCACGGTTTCGCCCAAGCGCACCTGCGCGCGATGCCGGACCGCATGATAGGGAGTGGACATGGCATCGCCAATCAGGCAGGCCTCAGCGAGAGGAATCTCCGGGGGAAGGGAAAAGGCGTCCCGGGAGGGAGCCAGCACATACTCAGCATAGGCGCCGTCCACGTGGTTCCCCAGCATCTTCATCTGCTCGCAGATGTTTTCGCGGCCGGTGCGGCAGGGACGGCAGGTTCC
>JACQDD010000186.1 GCA_016201265.1 Terriglobales bacterium
AGCGTGAGCTTGCCGATGTGATTTACGAATTCGGTGAGGAAAGGAGGTCGCGGAGAATCGCCAGAGCCATTGTCCGGTCGCGGCCGATACGCACTACCAGGCACCTTGTGGAAGTGATTTCGACCGCGGCCCGGCCAATGAAGCATGAGCGGATTCATCCGGCGACCCGAACCTTTCAGGCTCTCCGAATCTACGTAAACCGCGAACTGGACGATCTGAAAGCACTGCTGGAGGCGGCGCCTCGCGTGCTGAAGCCGGGCGGAAGGCTGGTGGTGATCAGCTTTCACTCGCTCGAAGACAGGATCGTCAAAGACGCGCTCCGTGAGGGCGCGAAGCAAGGCCACTACCGGCTGCTGACGAAGAAGCCGGTGACGGCAGGCGATGAAGAGATAGATCGCAATCCGCGGTCGCGCAGCGCGAAGATGCGGGCGGCCGAGAGAGCGTAGCGCCGGCGACTTGCCGGCAAAAGAGTTTGAGTTTGTCCGGAGAAACTGCCGGACTCCCCGGTGCGGTGATTGTAAGGCGTGCCGGGTCAAGATTCTGTGGTGGAGTATTTCCGGAGCGGCCAAGAAGAAACAAAACAAGGCCGGGTCCGGAGAGAATCAGGAAACACTGGAAATGATGTTTACCGGCACCCTCATTGAGGATCTGATCGCAACCGTCGAACGCGTCGAGCTAAGGACGCAGGCGGAAGCGCGAGAAATGGCAGAAGTCGAACCCTGGTTCGCGTCCGGCGAGGAAAACCCGCGCTGTGATTCCAAACTTCTCGGAGTGGCATAACTATGAGTGCAGCGGCGGCAATCAACAGCGCAGTGCCGTCCAGCCGGCGTAAATCGTGCTGGCTGGGGACTCCGGAAATCTATTTCCGGAAGACGATCGACAACTCGCGCCTGGTGAAGGTGGAAGACCCACGGCGGGCGCGCGAGATGAAGTATTTCGGAATCGCACTCTGTTGCCTGTTCCTGCTGGTCATGGGATACGCGCTCCAGCATTTCCGTGCCATCGAGTACGGATACCAGATCGAGTCGCTGCGGGGGCAACGCGACGGCCTGCTGGAGATGAACCGTGCCCTGCGGCTGGAAGAAGCGTCGCTGCGCGATCCGGAGCGCATTGACGTGATGGCGCGCAAGCTGGGCATGCAGTCTCCGCAACCGGGACAGGTGATGCGCCTGGACGTAAGCACCGACGTCAGTACGCCGGTGATGGCCAGCGTGACGCCGATCTCAGTAGTATCGGCGAGATAGATCAGTTCTCAGTTCTCGGTTCCCAGTTCTCAGTGAGAAGCTCATGAGGCCGAACTGAGAACTGGGAACTGAGAACTGAGAACTGATCAGAAGTGGCCGCAGACACGTCTCCCACCGGCGCAAGGTTCAGGCTTTACGCCTTGTCGGGATTGCTCTGCGTATGGCTGGTCGCCATCTGCCTGCGGCTGGTCTATCTCCAGATCTTCTGCTACGGCGATTTCGAGCGCCGCGCCCAACACCAGCAGCAGCGCAGCTTTGATCTTTCGCCGAAGCGCGGCATCATTTTTGACCGCGCTGGGCGCGAACTGGCCATGTCGATCCAGGTGGACTCGGTTTTTGCTGTGCCCACCGAGATTCCCGATCTTCCGAACACCATCAGCCTGATTGCGCGCATCACCCGGGACGATCCCCGCGTGGTGCTTGCCGATTGCCGCGCCCGCAAGACTTTTTGCTGGGTAGCGCGCAAAGCCGGCGCAGAAGTCGTCGAGCGTATCCGGTTGCTGAACTTGCAAGGCATCCACTTTCAGAAAGAACCCAAACGGTTTTATCCCAAGCGCGAGTTGGCGGCGCAGATGTTGGGCTACGTTGGCACCGACGACCAGGGCTTGAGCGGACTGGAGCGGCAGTTCAATGCGGAGCTCCAGGGAAAACCCGGGAAGCTGATGATCTCCGTGGATGCACGCAAGCGCTGGTTTTCGAGCGTCGAAAAGCAGCCGGAGCCGGGAAACAACCTGGTTCTGACGGTTGACCAGAACATTCAATACATCGCCGAACGCGAACTGGAAACGGCGATGGAGCAGACCAAAGCCATCGCGGGGACGGTGATCGTTCAGAATCCGCGCACCGGCGAGATCCTGGCGCTCGCCAACCGGCCTACGTTCAACCCCAATCTGCGCAAGGAAATTACCGTCGAGGCGCTGAAGGACCGCGCCGTCAGCGACGTGTACGAGCCCGGCTCGACGTTCAAGATCGTGACCGTGTCGGCGGGGCTGGAAGAGAAGATCACGCGTCCGGACGAAATGTTCGATTGCCAGATGGGCTCGATCGTGATCAACGGCATGCGCATCCGCGACAGCAAGCCGCATGGCGTGCTTTCGGTATCGGACATCATCGCGGAATCGAGCGACGTCGGGGCGATCAAGATCGCACTGCGCCTGGGAGAAGACCGCTTCTACAAGTACATCCGCGCATTTGGATTCGGACAGCAGACGGGAATTGAGCTGCCCGGTGAGACGCGCGGCCTGACCAAGCCGGTGAATCGGTGGTCGAAAGTGTCGATCGGCGCCATCTCGATGGGACAGGAGATCGGGATCTCGCCGCTGCAACTGATCGGGTTGGTTTCCACTATTGCCAACGACGGCGTCTGGGTGGCGCCGAGAATTGTGGCGGGAACGGTCGAGCCACAGAACACTCCACAGACGATCTCGTTCCAGTCCGGGGAGAACCGGCGCGTGATCTCGTCGCTGACCGCGGCCCAGATGCGCGAGATGCTGCAGGGCGTGGTGCTGCACGGCACCGGGCGCAAAGCGATCCTTGAGGGCTACAGTTCGGCGGGCAAGACGGGCACCGCGCAGAAGGTCGATCCCGCTACCGGTACCTATTCCAAAACGAAGTACGTGGCTTCTTTCGCCGGATTCGCGCCAGTCAACGATGCGAAGGTAGCGGTGGCCGTGATCTTGGACTCCGCAGTCGGTCTGCACCAGGGCGGCCAGGTTTCGGCGCCGGTTTTCCAGCGCGTGGCGCAGCAGGTGCTCGAATATCTGCACGTTCCGCATGATGTCGAGCTTCCGCCCACTCGGCAGGTTCTGCTCGCCCGCCGCAACGCCAGCGACAAAGACCTGGACGAAAGCTCGCCCGATCATCTGGGCGCGAGTCTGGACCTGGCCGAAGCCGGAGAGACACCCGCGGCTCCGGCCCGGTCGAAATCGGCGGCGATTGC
>JACQDD010000187.1 GCA_016201265.1 Terriglobales bacterium
CCTGCGCCTCCGAATCACCCTTGGAGACAAGGCTACGGAAACATGCGTACTCCCAGCTTTTCTCCGGCATGGTGAAAACCACAACCAGGGGACATTTCTATTGTGGACTAACCGGGGACATTTCTAATGTGGTATGACATGCGGGTCACGCGCACTT
The DNA here is from genome assembly GCA_016201265.1 of Terriglobales bacterium. GTDB lineage: Bacteria > Acidobacteriota > Terriglobia > Terriglobales > Acidobacteriaceae > Acidiflorens. Next base: position 158 of record JACQDD010000187.1, read on the forward strand.
GTAAAGCAGCCTTTCGGCATGCTAAGGTGCGCCGTCTGTTCGTGTGAACCAGAAATGAATTCTCAATTGCAGCGAGGACCGTTATGAGCACTCCTGCCGTGAATGCCACACAAGCCCCCCGCAAGCACCGTCCCTATGTTCCCGAAACCATGGAAATGAAGGAGTTCACCTTCCGGGCGGTGCTGATCGGCCTGTTCTTGACCGCCCTACTGGGCTCGGCCAACGCCTACCTCGGCCTCAAGGCGGGGATGACGATTGCCGCAACCTATCCGGCGGCTGTCATTTCGATGGCGCTGCTGCGGTTGATGAAGGGTTCGCTGCTGGAAGAGAACATTGCGCGAACTGTCGGCTCGATCGGCGAGTCGGTGGCGGCAGGCGCCATATTCACGATCCCTGCCTTTGTGATGGCCGGCCTGTGGCCGGGGCTTACAAAGGACCAATATTGGAAATCGGTGGCTCTGATGATGATCGGAGGCACACTAGGGATCCTGTTCGTGACGCTCCTGCGCCGCGTGATGGTCGAGGATCCCGACCTGCCGTTTCCCGAATCCGTCGCCGCCTCGGAGATTCACAAGGCCGGACAACAGGGAGCCAAAGCCGCGAAAATTCTGTTTGCCAACATGGGTTTCGGGGCGTTCATGTATCTGCTGGGAGCGATCAATGTTTTCAATCCAAGCAACACTTTCCCGATGAAGATCAGCGACCTGGGAAAGAAGTTGCTGCTCCGCACCAGCACGAATCCAAACGTGGCCACAACAATTACCGGTGGCGCCACGCTGTTGACGGCGCCCGACATTAGTCCTGCCTATCTTGGCGTGGGATACATCATTGGCCCAAGACTGGCCGCTCTCAACTTCGCTGGAGGCGTGCTGGCCTGGGGCCTGTTGGTTCCACTCCTAACCTTTACCGTGGGTCCGTACATCCAGGCATCGATGCCGGAGGGACAAACGATCGCCTGGCCTCTGCTGGCACAAGCCGTCTACTTCTCGATTGTGCGGCCGATCGCGGTGGGCGGGATGCTCGTGGGCGCGACCTACACGCTTTTCAAGATGCGCAAGCAGTTGGCACTCGGCATGGGCCGCGCCGTCTCCGACCTGAAGAAGTCGGCAGCGGTACACGCCGCTACCAATCGCACCGAGCGTGACCTGCCCGCCAAAGCCGTCTTCGCCGGAGTCGCCGTAGTGTTCGTCGCCATGATCCTGCTGTATCACTTCTTTATCAGCGGCGCGGGGACGCTCTCCAGTTCCAAGATACTGTCGGGTTCGCTGGTCGCGGCCGGCGTCATGCTCGTCATCGGATTCTTCTTCGCTGCCGTTTCCGGCAACCTGGTCGGAATGATCGGGTCGTCGAACAACCCCGTGTCGGGACTCACGCTGTGCACGCTGGTGATTGCAGCACTGCTGATGGTTGCTCTGGGAGTATCGGGCACCGGCGGAATCGCGGCCGTGCTCGGAGTCGCAGCGGTGGTATGCGTCTCGTCCGCGGTAGCGGGTGAGATGCTGCAGGACCTGAAGGTCGGGCACATTCTTGGTGGCACGCCCTCGAAGATGCAGATTGGAGATCTTTTCGGTATCGTCGTGGCATCGCTCATCCTTTTCGTCCCGGTGGCGATCCTCGATAAGGCGTACCACTTCGGCAGCCCTGCGCTCCCGGCTCCGCAGGCGGGACTGATGGCCATGCTGTCCAAAGGAATCGTGGGCGGCGACATGGCGTGGCCGCTGGTGATCGTCGGTATCCTGCTTGGACTGGCGATGATCATGATCGAGGTGAAGAGCGTAATGCTGTTTGCGGTGGGCATGTACCTACCGCTCGGCACGACCTTTGCCATTTTCCTGGGTGGCGTGATTCGCTGGATCACCGACAAGCTGCGCGACCGCCGCGGGTTCAACGATGCGCAGAAGGCGCGCGTAGAAAACTCCGGCGTCCTGACGGCCTCGGGCCTGATCGCCGGCGAAGCGCTCTGCGGCTTGGTCATCGCGGGCCTGGTGGGCTCCGGCCATGACGTGGCCCTGTTCAAATGGACACCGCCGTTCCTTTTGGCGCTGGGGGCACTTGCCGTGCTGGCGTTTGTCATGATCCGCGTGCCGCTGGCCAACGCCGGACGGCCCGAGGATCCGGCGCCGCCGACGGCGATTATGTGAGGTCAGAGGTTAGAGGTCAGATTGCAGAGGTGAGAACCCGAAGAGTCTCACGGCTCTGGCTTCCGCAATGCTGACCGCTGCTGGCGGCGAGAATCTCTAACCACGAAGGACACGAAAGAACACGAAGGAAGCTGATTCGATGAAGATTCTCCTTCGTGTTACTTTGTGTTCTTCGTGGTTTCTGTTTTATGACGATTGCGGAGAACATTGCGCGCGTTCAGGAGCGAATCGTAGCGGCCGCCCGGCGCTCTGGACGCAATCCCGAAGAAATTACGCTGATGGCAGTCAGCAAGGCCTTCCCCCCCGAGAGTATTCGGGAGGCGTATGCGGCTGGCCTTCGCGTCTTCGGCGAGAACCGCATCCAGGAATTTGCGGGAAAGGCCGAGGCTTTACGCGAATTGCAGGGTGCCGAGTGGCACCTGATCGGGCATCTGCAAAGCAATAAGGCCGCGAAAGCTGCGGAATTGTTCAGTGCCGTGGACTCGGTGGACTCGGTGCGGCTGGCGGAAAGGCTGAACTCAGCCGCGCAGAGCGCGGGCAAGACGCTGGCCGTGCTGATCGAGATCGACGTGGGCGGCGAGGAGGCGAAGAGCGGGGTGGCGCCAGGTTCGGAGGAGCTGGAGCATATCTTGCGCGAGGCGTCACGCTGGGGCAATCTGATCATTCGCGGGCTGATGACCGTGCCGCCTTACACCGAGAATCCCGAAGGCGCGCGGCCGTACTTCCGGCAATTGCGCGAAATTCGCGACAGGATCGCAGCTCGGCGTCTGCCTGCGGTGGCGATGGCCGTGCTATCCATGGGCATGTCGCATGATTTCGAAATCGCCATCGAGGAAGGATCGACGTGTGTGCGCGTGGGCACAGCGATCTTCGGGGAGCGAGCGCAAAGCTACCACAGAGGCACAGAGAAAACCGGGATGAAGTCGATCGAGTGTGAGCGGAGTTGAGCAATCAACCTGGCGACTTGAGGGTTTACCTTCCTGAACTCCTCTGTGTCTCTGTGACTCTGTGGTGAAAACGAATGGTCGAGATTCACGACATCGGTTCCGGCGCTACGTTCGCCGTCAAGGTCCATCCCCGCGCGAAGAAGAACGCGATCACCGGCGAGATCGGCGACGCGCTCAAGGTCGCTTTGACCGCGCCGCCCGTGGACGGCAAGGCTAACGCGGCCTGCATCGAATTTTTCGCAAAGCTTTTGAAGGTACCGCGTTCCTCCGTTACTATTGCTGCCGGCCAGACCAGCCGGAATAAGGTGATCCGGGTGGCGGGGCTGTCGGCGGAGGAAGTGCGCCGACGGCTGGGATTGTAGGGCCACCCGGCGCTACGGTTGAAAGCACGATCAGGAGCCACTCTTGACCTTTTCCGCACGCTTGCAGGAAATTCGCACCGGCTTCGAGCGTCCCTTCTGGATCGCCAACATTACCGAGATCTTCGAACGCCTTTCTTACTACGGCGCGTTTGCTTCTCTCGCCCTGTATCTGCAGGAGAAGCTGAATTTCTCTACCGAGCAGACTGGGACGCTGACTGGCTTATTCGGCGGCATGGTCTGGTTTCTCGCCATTTTCGGTGGGGCCGCCGCCGACCGACTCGGATTCCGGCGCGCTCTTTCGATGGCCTACCTCATCCTGGCCGCAGCCTATTTCCTGATCGGCTCGATCGGAGCGTCCTGGTTGGCACCCGTGCGCAACGCCGTGCCGCTTGGTCTGTTTGTCGGCTTCATCCTCATCCTTCCTGCGCTCGGCATCTCGCTGGTGAAACCTTGCGTGGTCGGCACCACGGCCCGTGCCTCCAAGGAGAACGTCCGCTCGATCGGTTACTCGATTTACTACACGATGGTCAACATCGGTGGCGCTGCCGGCCCTTATTTCGCTTCATGGGCCCATCGCCACCTGGGCGTGGAGAACGTTTACCGAGTGGCGGCGCTCAGCGTCTTTGCGATGTTCTTTGTGGTCCTGTTCTTCTTCCGGGAGCCGCGCAAGGCCGGGGATGCGCCCCCGCCTTCGATCGCGAACGTCGCGCGGAATTTCTGCGTGGTCGTGGGCAATTACCGGCTGGTTTTGCCGGTGTTGGCTGTCGCCCTGTTGCTGCGCCTCGGCATGTTGCTTTATCCCTTCGCCGTGCCCTGGTGGATCTGGGTCGGGCTGCTGCTGCTGGCACTTGCCGGGATCAGCCGGTTTATGTGGTTCCTTGTGCTCTTCACCGGCTACTGGATCGTGTTCTGGCAGCAATACATCAGTTTGCCCGGCTACATCCACGGCTACATCAATCCCAACGCCGACGTCGAGATCATTCTGGTAACCGACGGGCTGACCGTGATTTGCCTCACCCTGCTGGTGAATTTCCTGACCCGCAAGATCCCGGCTTTTCAAGCCGTCATTCTGGGCACCGTGATTACGTCCGCTTCGTGGCTGATCCTCGCTTTCCGGCCAACCGTCTGGGGCGCGGTCCTCTCGTTGTTTGTCCTGGCGATTGGAGAGATCATCCAGGCGCCGCGCTACTACGAATACATCTCGCGGCTCGCCCCTCCCGGGCAACAAGGGACGTACATGGGCTTTGCATTCCTGCCGATTGGCATTGGCTCGCTGATCGGCGGCTGGTTTGGCGGGACGATCGTCCATCGCTTCGGGGAAGTCGCACATCGCCCGGCGCTGATCTGGTGGAGCGTGACGGCAGTGGGTTTGGTGACCGCGGCGGTGCTGTGGATCTACGACAAGACCGTGCGAGTGGACACGGCGACCTCCTAGAAGTAGTGCGTCCGTCACAGCATTTTCCTTAACAGGTGCTTTATCATGAGCAGCCCTAACGGCTGGACGGGCGGGGACGCCCGTCCCTCCACGAGAGGATCATGCCCAAGCGCAAACTCACTCCCAACTACATTGCGGCGCACATCCGGCGGGTGCTGAAAGATGGCGGGTCAGCACCGCACTCGGAAGAAGTGCAATGGTTCTTCAAAGAAGAAGTGAAATCCCGCGGCTGGTACACGGGCGAACTGCGAAAAGTAGCGGTTCGTTTCCGGCGCACCATGGCCCGGGAACTGGGAATGGAGTTTGTTGTGCAAGTTGCAGACAAACTTTTTTCTGGCCGATATCTGGAAGAAAAAGTGCTCGCAGTGTTTCTGCTGGAGAAACAGACGAAACTGTTCGGCGCTCGCGAATTCAAACTTTTCGCGTCGTGGCTGGACCGGGTGAGCAGCTGGGCCGACCACGACGCGCTGGCGCATTACTTGCTGGCGCCGATGGTGTATGCCGATCCTTCCCGCTGCCGGAAAGTCTTTCGCTGGGCAAAGTCGAGGAATCGCTGGCGCCGGCGCGCGGCATGCGTGTCGTTAATTTCGCGGCCTGAGCAGAAGAAGTTCTTTCCGGAAATCGTGCGTCTCTCCAACCAGCTGTTGCAGGATGAAGACGACATGGTGCAGAAGGGGCTGGGCTGGCTGCTGCGGGAGATGGCGAAGGCCGATCCGAAGCGGACAGTGCCTTACCTGATGAAGATCCGGAAGCGCGCCCCTCGCCTGGTGTTACGCACCGCCTGCGAAACGCTGCCCGTGGCTGCGAGGCAGAGGCTTTTGGAGTAGCTCTTAGCTGTTAGCGCTTCTCCTGTGTTCCTCCGTGACCCCTGTGGTTCACGCTCCTGCTTTGACCACAGGGGGCACAGAGGAACACGGGGGCCAACTCCCGTTTCTCAGTGTCCTTCTTCTTCCAGATACTTCTCCACTTCCAGCGCGGCCATGCAGCCGGAGCCAGCGGCGGTGATTGCCTGGCGGTAGCGGCGGTCCTGGACGTCGCCGCAGGCGAAGACTCCTGGCACTTTCGTGAACACGTTTTTGTGTGTGATCAGATAGCCGTCGGCATCGGTTTCGAGCTGGCCTTCGAACATCTTGGCATTCGGGATATGGCCGATACCGAGGAACATGGCGCTGGTGGGGAAGTCCCAGCTCTCGCCGGTCTTCAGATTACGCAAGCGGAGAGAGCTAACCTCCTGCTTGCTGGCATCGAGAACATCATTCACCACGGTGTCGGTGAGGAAAGCAATCTTCGGATTGTTGCGCGCGCGGTCGAGCATGATCTTCGAAGCGCGGAACTGCTCGCGGCGATGAATCAGCGTGACTTTGGTGGCGAAGCGAGTGAGGAAGGTTGCCTCTTCCATCGCGGAGTCGCCCCCGCCGATGACAGCAATCTCCTTCCCGGAGAAAAAGAAGCCGTCGCAGGTCGCGCAGGAAGAAACGCCGTGACCGATCAGCACTTGCTCATTCGGCAAGCCCAGCCAGCGCGCCGAAGCGCCGCTGGCAATGATGAGCGTGCGGGTATGGATCGTCTCTTTACCGAAACTCAGCTCGAACGGGCGCTTGCTTAGATCGGCCTTAACCACGTGTCCCGTGCGATACTCGGCGCCAAAGCGCGACGCCTGTTTGCGCATGTTCTCGATCAGTTCGGGACCCTGGATGCCTTCGGGAAATCCCGGAAAATTTTCGACCAGGGTGGTGAGCGATAGCTGCCCGCCCGGTTCATGGCCTTCAATCACCAGGGGCTTAAGATTGGCGCGGGCGGTGTAGAGCGCGGCAGTGTGGCCAGCGCACCCGGAGCCCATGACGACGACGTTGCGAATATCCATAGTGGTCAATTAATAGATTCAGCAAATCAGATTCGGTTGCAGACGGCAGCACCGACAAACTGGACTAGGGACTCTTCTTCACGCCTGTCTTGGCTGCTGCCCCCGCACCCAGGCGAGCCAATTCTTGCGGAACCATGCGGCGCACGCCCAGCCCATCGCGATAGCGGATCATGATGGAAGACGCCGCCCGAAAAATCGGCTCATACACGGTCTGATCGGTTGGGGCGCCTCCCTCGGAGCCTGAGCACCGCGCCAGCGCGACCGACGGTTTACCGAAGCGCTCCAGCTTGATGCGCGAGACCGGCGTGTTGGCGGACAGCATGGCCGCCGGCGAAGCAACCGCGGAGGCGCTGTCCTCAATCGAGATCTGCATCAGGTCTTTGGGTTCGCGGAGGCGCAGCACCAGGGTCTCCACCATGTTTTTGGAATCCACGCTGAACGAATACTGGGCATTGCTGAACGGGGCGGACGCGGGAAACTCGCGGCGGACGCGCACCCAATCGGCGGTGGCGGCAGCGCCCGCCGGCAGCGGTTGCATGCCGGGAATGTTGGCGCTCTGATCGAGGGTCGAATGTCCGCGAGCCACTTCGTAGTCGGTGCCGAAGGTCAACTTGCCGGGCACCCTGGCAAGAGCCGAGGACAACTCCTTCTGTTCGTCGGCCGAAGGCGTGCACACGTTGAGCACGTTCACCTTCACCTTGGGCTGCTGGGCAGGAGCCAAGGCGGCGGTCATAACGAATACCGCTACCAGAATTTGTTGGAAGAACACGGCGAAATTGTAACAGGCAGGGAAAGTCAGAAGAAGAAGTCAGATTGCAGAAGTGAAAAACCCGAAAAAACTGTCATAAACGAACGAAGGACACCGTTGAAATCGAGAGCCTTCACTTCTGCAATCTGACTTCTGACTTCTGCAATTGCGTCTATTCCTGCGAGCTGGATTCCGCTTCAGACGCGCCATGCCGCCGGAGCAACTGCGGCAGGTTCTGCGAGAAGGCGGAGCGCGGCAATACCATGTCGCAGCCCACTTCATGCGCTTTCTGCTTCAGGTCGCCCTGCACGTGGGAGAGGAAGCCGATGATGGAAGTTCCCTTCTTTAGCTTGCTCTTCAGCTTCGGGATCAGGGTCAACGGTTTGGCGTTGGCGTTGTTCAAGTCAAAGATGATGAGAGAAGGCTTCTCTTCACCGTTACTGGTGAGGCGGTCGCTCAGATCCTTTTCGTTTTTCACGAATTCGACCTTCACGTTCATTTTGCGGCCGGTTTCCTGGATCTTGGCCATGAAGAACAGGTCTTCGACAAAGGCGAAGATACGGGACGCAGCATCCTCCTGCTGCGCAGGAAGAGGCTCGGGCTCCAAAGGAGCATAGGACGGGCCGAAGCCGGCGCGGCGTGCTCCTCCCTTGTTGCCGTTGTCGCCGCCCATGTTGGCGCGGTAGGCGTGATCCATGGGCGCGGTGTAGATGCCCTGGTGCTGCTGGCGGTCGCGGCCCATGGGGCCTCCGGCGCCTGGCCTGGGCGGACGCCGTCCCCGGCGCCGTTTGTGTCTCCCTCCGCCTCCGGAGGGATGTCGCGGTCCTGCATTCATATTTTTCTCTTGTTTAACCCTGGCCTGGTTACCAGGCCTGATTGTTTCGTCTTCCCCGCGGTAACGGCACGCTGTTGGCGCAGGTCACTGCGCGTTGACTACCGGCAGAGCACACTCAAAGCCGCTGGATTATCGAGAACGATGTTCAAACCGTCTTGGCGCCTTGGAGTTGAATGCGCGAAGGGCCAGCCTGGAAGCGTGGCCGTTGGGAACATCTTGATGTTACCCATGAAAGCATCGGCAGCGCAAGGGGGTAGTGTCTATAGTTTTGCACACCCAGGCGTTACCAAAGTGGTCCGCAGAGTCCCCGTTCACTGGGCAAAGGTATTCTCAGAGCCCGCTTCGGCACTCGGCGACTGGAGGGCTGGCGCTTCCGTCCTGCGCCGGAACCACATCCAGTAGATCGGACCACCCAGCGCGACGATGGCGAGTCCCTTAGCGGCATCCCAAGGCGTGGCGACGATCACGTTGACAACTAGCGCGAGCGCGGAGGCCACAAACACCGCCGGCGTCCAGGGATATCCCGGCACGCGGAAGGGCCGGTCAGCCTGCGGTTCACGGCGCCGCAGCGGGAAGATGCTGGCGCCGCCGAGACCGTAAAAGATCCACGCGACGAACATGGCGTAGCCAATGAGTTTCTGGAAGCTTCCCATCAGCGACAACACTGCCGACCAAACGCCCAGCGCGATGATCGCGGTGGCCGGAGTGCGGAAGCGGGGATGCACCTCGGCTAGTTTCCTGAAGAACAGCCCGTCGCACGCCATCGCATAGAAAACGCGGGGCGCGGTCAGCACCACGCTGTTCATTGCGCTGAAGACCGAGATCAGGATGGTCAGTGCCACCAGTTTGGCAGCCCACGGTCCGACGGTCGCTTTCATGGACGCGGCCGCGATGACATCGGAACTCGCGGCAACCTGCGGGCCGAGCGCGACCCGGTATCCGAAATCGGCGACCACGTACAGGACGGTGAGGAACAGCGTGGCCCAGAAGAGGGCGCGGGGAAAATCGCGGCGCGGATTCACGGCCTCTCCGGCGCTATAGGTGGCGAATTGCCATCCTTCGTAGGCCCAGAGCGCAGTCACCATCGCCAGGCCAAAACCGGAGAGGACGCCGCTGGTCTCGCGCGGCCACCAGGAAGAAGAGATCTCGGCACTGTGCCGGCCCAGCATCAGCAGGACGGCGGTGATCCCAACCAGCAGCAGGACTTTGATCAAGGTTGTCCAGTTCTGCAGATCGGAGCTTTTGCGCGTTCCCAGGACATTGACGACGGTGACGGCAGCGATGGAAGCGAGCGCGACTACCTTCGAGGCTGCCGGACCCAGGGGGACCACCGTTCCGAGATACGTGCTGAAGGCGACGGCGAGCGCAGACACGGCGCCGCTGGAGATCGCGAGGAACATGCTCCAGCCGTAGAGGAAGGCGGGCAGGCGCCCGAAGCCGTCGCGGACATAGACGTAAATGCCGCCCGCGGAAGGCTTCATGGTCGCGAGTTCGCCATAAGTCAGGGCGCCGAGCAACGCGAGCACACCTCCGCCGAGCCACACCAGCGTGGCCAGTCCGGTCGAGCCGTGGACCTGACGCAGCACTTGTGCCGGAACCAGAAAAATGCCCGAGCCAATCACGGCGCCCACGATGAGCAGAGCCAGGTCACGCAGGCGAAGGGTCCGGAGAAGTTGGGTCATGGGAAGAAGAACGATGGGCGGATGATATGCGACTCGGCGGCCGAGCGCAACGCGCGCGACGTAAAACAGGACCCGGCACGCCCTAAAGCCTTTCACTCCAAACAATAGGAGTAACTGGCCCGGCCTCAAGTTCTAGCGCGGCTGCGCCGATGTAGGAAGGGTGAATCCAGTTTCGTCCGAGGACCGAACCCCGGGAGCCAATCCTCTGGCGGTTCCAGGGCAGCGTTTTGTTGCTCGTCAGCCCATTTTCGATCGGATGCAGAACGTGTTTGGATACGAACTTCTGTTCCGCAATGGGCTGGAGGATTATTTTCATGCGGATCCCGAATTCGCGTCGCGCAGCACGCTGGACAGTTCGCTGTTGTTCGGTTTGAACACGCTCTGCGATGGCCGCCGCGCCTTTTTGAATTGCACGCGGGAGGTGCTGCTCAAAGACCTGGTCACCTTGCTGCCCGCCAATCAAACCGTGGTGGAGATTCTGGAAACGGTGGAACCGGGAGATCGGGTCATCGCTGCCTGTAAGCGGCTGAAAGAGGCCGGGTACCTGATCGCGCTGGATGACTTCGCCCCGAATGATCCCCGATCTACTCTCTGCGATTTTGCCGACATCCTGAAGATCGACTTCCGGGCCACCAAGCCCGAGGAGCGAGCCGGCTTGATGCGCCGGTTTGGAACGGCGAAGCGCCGGATGCTGGCTGAAAAACTGGAGACGCCCCAGGAGTTCCGGCAGGCCCGCGACATGGGGTTCGTGCTCTTTCAGGGCTACTTTTTCCGCCGGCCGGAAGTGATGATGGCGCGGGAAGTCCCCGCGAGCAAGCTGCACTACCTGCGGCTCCTGGAGATGGTTTGCCGCGCCGAACTGGACCTGCGCGAACTGGAGCGGGCAATCAAACAGGAAGCCTCGATCTGTTATCGCCTGCTGCGCTATTTGAACTCGCCGCTTTTTGGATTCTCACTCGAGATCAAGTCGATCCGCCACGCCATGGCAATTCTGGGCGAGCGCGAATTGCGGCGCTGGATCCGGCTGGTGGTCACCGTGGGTGCGGCCGAGCAGAAGTGCAGCGAGCTGGTGCTGACCGGGCTGGCTCGGGCGCGATTCTGTGAACTACTGTCCGCGCGGTTGCGATCGGACAGTGACTTGTTCCTGATGGGGCTGCTCTCGATTATGGACGCCATCCTGGAAGTGCGCATGGACGTGCTGCTGGAGCAGTTGCCGGTGGACAAGGAAACCAAGGCCGCGCTCCTGGGTCAGGCCAGCCGCTTGCGTCCGCTGTATCAACTCATGCTGGCGCAGGAGTCGGGAGAGTGGGGGCAATCCTGCGAACTGGCGGAGCACATGAAGATTTCCGACGAAGAGGTCGCCGAAAAGTGGTGGCAGGCCATGCAGTGGGCGCAAAACGTGACCAGCGGAGGGTAAGAGACGTAGTTCGGAGTTCGTAGGTCGGAGTTCGCAGCTGCAAACCCCACGGCCGAACTTTCGAGTTGCGAACTACGAACTCCGAGCTACGAACTCCGGTTCTTACGGCGCTTCAATTAACTCCATCTTCCCTTCCCGGGTGCGGTGAAGAACCATCACCTTGCCTTTGGGATCGCGGAATACGAAGACATCCCGATCGCGGAAGTGCGCCTCTTTGATGGCCTCTTCCAGGGTCATCGGACGCAGGGCCACCGAGTCCTTGGCGTGCACCCCAGGGTCATCGGACGCAGGGCCACCGAGTCCTTGGCGTGCACCAGGTGTACTTCGGTGGTCTTCGCCACCGCGGGAAATTTGTGGACGGTGACGGAAACGGCCGTGCTCTCCGAGAGTCCGACCGCCGCCTCAACGGTTTCCTGCTCCGCCTGGCCGTTGAACTTCTTGCCTGCCTTGCGCTTCTTGCTCAGCCACTTCGTTTTGTATTTCAGGGCTTGCTTTTGCAGATGATCGAGGGCTTCGTGCACGGCGGAGAGCATGTCGGTGGCCTGCGCCAAGCCGACGATGGGTCCGTTGCGCGGGCTGATCGTGATCTCGGCTTTATGACGGTGCTTCTCGACGGCGAGGACTACCTTGGTTTCGAACTTGTCGCCCAGGATTTTGCGGATCTTGTTAAGTCCGGCTTCAACTTCCTTGCGGATGGTGGGAGTGATTTCATACTGCCTGCCGGTGAATTCCACGTTCATTAAGCGACCTCCACAAAAATCAGAAGGCAGAAGCAAATTCTAAAGTCAGAAGTAAGAAGTCAGATTGCAGAAGTAAAACTAGACCGCGGCCGCGCTCGGGTTTACTTCTGCAATCTGACTTCTTACTTCTGACTTCATTTTTTCACTCTCCTCTGGTGTGTACTCGGTATCTTCATGTCTTCCCGATACTTCGCAACCGTGCGGCGCGTGACCTGGATGCCCTGCGACTGGAGGATGCGGGTGATCTGCTCGTCGGTTAACGGCCGGGTGGGATCTTCTTCCTCGATCAGTTTCTTGACGCGGCGCTTGAGTATCAGCAACGAAGTGTTGCCACCCTCGGGCCCCTGCACGCTCTCGGAGAAGAAGTAACTCAACTCGAACACACCCTGCGGCGTGTGGGCGTATTTGCTCGCCACCGCGCGGCTGACCGTGGAGGGATGGACGCCGATCTCTTCCGCCACTTCCTTGATCATCATGGGCTTGAGCTGATCGATGCCTCGTTCGAGGAAATCCTGCTGGCGCGCGACGATCGAATAGCAGACTTTCATGATCGTCTGCTTGCGCTGCTCGATGTTCTTGATCAACTGGATGGCCGACTTGTAGCGCTCTTTCACGTAGTTGCGGGTATCGCGGTCGTTGCCGTCGCGGCTCAAGAGGCGCTTGTAGGCCGGATTCAGGCGCAGCGTGGGCATGTCCTCGTCGTTCATGATGACCAGCCACTCGTCGCCGTGTTTGATGAAGGCGACATCGGGCTCGATCAGGCGGGCGGGAACTTTGTTGTATTGCAGTCCGGGGCGAGGATCGAGAGTGCGAACGTAGTCGAGCGCCGCTTGCACGGCTTCGACGGGCCGCCCAATGGCGCGGCCGATTTCTTTGAATTGCTTGAGCGTCACCGCGCGCAGGTGCTGGTCCACGACGGCCATCGCGTCCTTGACCACCTGCTCGGTGGCACCGTTGCCGTTCCGGTGCTGCTGCAACTGCACCAGATGGTAGCGAAGCTGGCACAGCAGGCATTCGCGCAAGTCGCGGCAGCCTACACCGGGCGGATCGAACTGGCGAACGATTTCCAGGGCTTCGTGCAAATCCGCCAGGTTAAAGCTGGCAGGGACAGCCGAAGCAGAAATCGCGTGCGCCGCGGGCGCCTTCGCGGCTGCGACTGGAGTCTCAGCTTGTGCGGCGACCTCGGTTACGACTGCCGGTGCCCCCTGGGGAGCTTCACACAGCAGATCGTCGGCGGCATCGTATTCCGGCGCGGCCGGAGCGGTTTCCGGTTCCAGTGGCGCAAGAGCATCAATCCCCAGCGCCTGGGCTTCGCCGACAATCTTTTGCTGCGTCTGGACGTCGGACTCGGGAGCGGCGGGCGGAGCGATCCCCAACAGCTCTTCGTCGCTGGCGATCAGGTATCCATCTTCGCTCAGGTTGCCGACGATCAACTCGACAGCGTCGTGCACCGGCGGACTCACCGAAATCGCCCCTAGCTGCCACAGCAGGTGGTCGGTCAGATTCCCAGGCTTGGACAGGAAATTCTCGAAGGAAGGCTTCTCAATCTCTTCCATCTCGCCCCGGCTGCGGTACCCGGGGTCCAGATAGTCCTGGAAGAACGAACCGAAGTCGATTTCTTCGAAGGGGTCTTTTTTCTCGAGCGCGGTGATGGGGTTCTCTTCCGTCGTGGCCTTGGCGGCTATGCGGTCGCGCTCTTCTTCCTGCCGGCCAACATCGTCCAGCAGCGGGATGGCGTCTTCCAACTCTTCGAGCACCGGGTTCTCGACCATCTCGGCATTGATCATGTCCTTGAGCTCGAGCTTGTTGAGCGCGAGGACGGAGACCATCTGGACGAGGCCCGGCGTCAGAATCTGTCGCTGGGACAGCTTGACACTCAGTCTGGGCTGAAGAAGAACCATGTTTTCTCTGACTCTATTCGCGTTTCCCGGCGCCCAAGGTCAGAGGTCAGAGGTCAGATTGCAGAGGTTGAACCGTGGCAGGTTTCACCTCTGCAATCTGACCTCTCACCTCTGACCTCTCTCTAACTTCTCATGCACCGAGGTATACCGAACCGGCACGAAAGGCCAGTTCGGTCACGCCTTGGTAACTCACTCTTAAACCAGGGAGAAACTCTCTCCCAGATACACCCGACGTACCTCCGGGTCACTTCCCAACTGCTCCGGCGTTCCGGAGCGAAAAATCCGGCCTTCGTTGATGATGTAGGCCCGATCCGTCACCGACAGCGTCTCGCGGACGTTATGGTCCGTGACCAGGATGCCGATGCCGCCCGCCCGCAGATCCGAAATGATCTTTTGCAGGTCCAGAACAGCGATCGGGTCAATGCCCGAAAACGGTTCATCCAGCAGGATGAAAGTCGGATTGATACAGAGCGAACGCGCAATCTCAACCCGGCGCCGCTCCCCGCCCGACAACGCGTACCCCCGGTTCTGCCGGAGATGCTCCAAACCTAGCTTGTCAATCAACTCCTCCGCCTTCTCCCGGCGCTCGTGCCAGGAGATAGGCTGGGCTTCCAGGACGGCCAGGATGTTCTCCTCCACCGTCAGTTTGCGAAATACCGAAGCTTCTTGAGGGAGGTAGCTGATGCCGTACTGGCGCGCCCGTATGTACATGGGAACGCCGGTAATATCCTCTTCGTCGTACAGCACCCTACCGGTATCGGGAGGAATCAGACCAACAATCGAATAGAAGGAGGTAGTTTTTCCGGCGCCGTTCGGGCCTAGCAGGCCGACCACTTCGCCCTGCTGCACCTGAAGGCTGACTCCGTTTACTACCCGCCGGCCACGATAGCTCTTGCCGATTTCGTCGGTGGCCAGCGTATGCATTTATCGTGCCACTCGCGTCCTGCTTGTTGTCGGGGACGTTTCTCTGCCTTCCACGAGCACCCTATCATCGCGTCTAAAGAAAGTCAACGAATCGCCGGTAATCTTGCCATGTTCGGCATCAAAAATGCTAGGCGGTCCGCCCGTCAGGACGAACTTGTCGTCGGCCGCGACGTATTCCAGCCGGTCCCCGGTGGCCCTTCGGGCGGGTTGGGTGATGACGATGTTGCCCTGGGCGACAATCCGGTCCAGTTGCCCCGGCGTGGCCCGGTCGGAACCCGCCTGCGATTGGTTCCGCGCCAGCAGGAGCACGTTCATCTGCTGCGCTGTCATGGTGACGTCGGCGCCCTTCGCGGTCACACCTCCGTCCAAGATGATCTTTCGCTCGGCATCGTTGTAGGCCAGCCGCGGTGACGTGATCGTGACCGGCGTCCCCTTTCCGTTTTTGTCTACCTGGACAAGCACGGTCGAAACTGGCTGTCCGGCCGTGCCCTGCGCCACCAGCGAACGATGCTCGCGGTCGAATTGGATCGTTGGTGACTCCACCACATTTGCGTTTTGCCACAAGCGCGCATTGCCGGAATACACGGCCACGGCAGGTGAACGTCGGGCGGTGACGCTGCGGCTGGTGACGTGGATCGGATCGGAGGACGCCAGCAGCGCGCCGTTGGGCTGCGCTTTCATTTCCGAGTACGTGCTCTTGACCTCGCCCTCGGCGACGGCATCGCCCGTCGCCCGGTTCAGGCGAATGACCTGCGCTGTGGTGGACATTCCGCTGTCGGTGACTCGCGGTGACCCGCTCAGCACCAGGAGTTGATCCGCGGTGGTGTAGGCTGCGCGCTGTCCCCAAGCCTTGCGAGTTCCATCGACGTAGGCGACGCCGCCCTCCTGCGCGATGGAAGCGATGCCGCCCTGGGGACGAAAGGCCACATCGAGGGTCTGGCTGGTCGAGACGCGGTCGGCTTGTCCGGTGGTGCCGGTGACAATCTTCGCCTCCGGTGCACCGTGCAGGCTCGCGAGGCGGTTCTGCTCGCTGAAGCCAAAAGTAAACTTGCCGGCGGTCACGACCGTCTGCTGGTGCGCGCCGGCCTGGGTGATGACGATCTCTGGTGGCCCGTTGGTTTCGGCGCGCTCCAGCTGGCGGCCGTTCTTTACGACGAAGTCCATGGCGGGGGCGGACAGTGCGAGTTCTTGTCCATCTAAGGCCGCAGCCTTGGACGTCGCGGAAGCTGAAACAGTGTCGGCCGCACCCTTCTTCTGTACCAGTCTGACTCCCTCTTCGGCATGAACCGTCTGGAGAATCTGTTTTCCGGCAAAGCGCAAAGTGACTCGCCCGGCGGAGGCCTCCCCGGGCTGTGCTCCCTGCGAAACGAGTTGCACGTTGCCGCTCAGAGTGGCCGTTTGCAGCCGATTGTGCGGCCCGGTTAACAGCAGTTCCGCGCGGTCGGCTCGGGAGCGCGCATCGGAGGCGCCATGCAGTTCGGTTTCGACGTCGCCCTCGGCCAGAACGCGGTCTACAGTATTGTCCTGCCGCAAAAAGAACGTGGCCTTGTCGGACCACAGTTGCTGCGGCTCGCGCGACATGCGCGGCCGGGTAAGCACGACCTGGCGGGGCTGTTTCGTGATTTCGGCATGCGCGGCGGTCAGATGCGCCTGCTGCGGGCTGGCGATGTCAACCGAGATGTCCGCAAGCAGGCTCAGCGTACCCGTCTTGGCGACATATTGAATGCCAACCGCCGAGCCCGACGCTTGCGGCGTTTGGAACACGACTCGTCCGTGGACGGAGGCGTTGCCGCTGTTCCGGTTGAACACCAGCCCGCTGGCCTCGATGTGAATCGGGTTCTTCATCTCGGCGGGGGCTGCCTGGTCAGGATGAAGCAGGCCCTCGGGATTTCCTTCCAGGTCAATGGCAACGGGACCCTTCGCAGTCACATCGCCCGAGGCAGGTTCGTACTCAAAATCGGCGCCGGTGATGCGGTCAAAGCGGCTGGCATCGCGGCCGTAGACAATGATCTTGACGTCGTGCAGTTCCGCCCGTCCGCCTTGCTTGAATTGAATGGCTTTGGAAGCGCTGACCGTAAAAAGAGTTCGGCCTTCGTCGGACTTGGAGAAGGAAAAACCTTCGGCGGTCTGCGCGATCTCGACGCCGATCTTCTTCGGAACGTCGTGGAGGGCGTTGCGCACACGCCAGCGCGCATAGAGATACATGCCCGCGACCATCGCGACCATCAGGATCGCGCCCGCGGCGAACCACCGACGTAGCCGGGGAATGGGAAGAGGCATGTGTAATCAGTTTAGCGGAATGCGACGTGGGAGATTGCAGAAGTCAGAAGTCAGATTGCAGAAGTACTTCACCACAGAGGCACAGAGGAAGATCAGGGAAAACAGGGTTCTCCGCGCGCTGGATGGCGGTCAGACCCGATTCTGAGCTGCGGCAGCTTCGAGACTGCTCCATATAGTATAACTTATAGCATAGTTAGGACTGCCGAGTGCGGGTTAAGTCCCGCACGGTCAACTCCAAACCGCCGAATTCAGGGTGATCGTTCATGCCGAGGGTGTAGGCGATGTCGAGGCGATCGCCGGCTAGAAGATGTAACTGCTCGCAACTTTCTTTCAGTCCCCAGCCCATCGCTTTGAAGGTGATGTTCCGCCGCCAGGACGGTGGAACGCCGGGCGCCCCCGCCCGACTGGACGCGCGAGGCGCCCGGAGGTCCATGGCTTGATCCGCAGCATCGGGATGGCAACGCGGCGTGAAGTCTTGCGCGGCGGCAGCCACAGCCGTGCCATCCGCAGCGGGCGCTACCCGCAGGCGTACATGCTTCTCTTTCACTTGCTGGGGCGGCGCCATCAGGCGCACGGCTCGGGCGGTGAACACCGGCTCGGGATTGTCCATGCCGAAGGGTTCGAGCAACCGCAGAGCCTGGTGGAGTTCTGGTGTGACTTCTTCCAGTGGCAGGCCGGCGTCGAACTCGAGCTGCGGTTCGAAGTCGGCGAGCGTGAGGCGGGCACGGGCGTAAGTGTCGAGATGCTGGCACAGTTTCTGCACGTTCGCGGCGGGGAGAGCGAAACCGACCGCGTGGGCGTGTCCGCCGTAACGCGAGAACAGTCCGTGGCAGGATTCGAGCGCGTTCAGCAAGTGAAATGCTGGAATCGAGCGGCCCGATCCATGCGATTCTTCTCCTTCGCGTGACAATACCAGCGCCGGGCGTCCATATTTCTCGACCACGCGGGTGGCGGTGATGCCGATCACGCCGCGGTGCCAGCCTTCGCCTTCGATCACCATGCAATAGGCGTCGCGCAGGGCAGGTTCTTCTTCCAGCTTGCGCTCGATGCTATCCAGGATGCGCCGCTCCTCTTCCTGGCGTTCGGCGTTGAGCTGGTCGAGGCGCGCGGCGATCTGGCGGGCGCGTTCAATGTCCTTCACGCTGAAGAGTTCAACCACGTCGTGGGCCACATCCATGCGTCCGGCAGCATTCAGGCGCGGCGCGATGCGGAAGCCGACGTCGGTTGCCGTGAGCGCGCGGCCGTCACCGAGCTTTGCGACTTCGAGCAACGCCTTCAATCCGACGTTGACCGGAGAACGCAAGCCCTTCAAACCGAGGCTGGCGAACACACGATTTTCGCCGAGCAGCGGGACGGCATCGGCGATGGTCGCGATGGCCACCACCTTCATGAACGACATCAGCAAGCGCGACTGGTCTTTCGCATCGAGCCGGCGCTGCATCAGTCCCTGCGCCAGCTTGAACGCTACGCCCGCGCCGCAAAGATATTTGCAGGGGTAGTCGCACCCGTCCCGGTTGGGATTGACGACGGCCAACGCCTGTGGGACGCCGTCATGCCCGGGCAGGTGATGATCGGTGACGATCAGGTCCACGCCGGTGCGGCGCGCGGTCTCGGCGGCGGCGAAGGCGCGGATGCCGGTGTCCACGCTGACGATCAAGCGCACGCCGTCGGCGGCGGCACGCTCGATGACTTCGTCGCGCATGCCGTAGCCTTCGCGGATGCGGTGCGGCACGTGAAAATCGGCAACACCCCCGCAAAGTTCGATGGCCGTCTTCAGGATGACGATCGCGGTGGTGCCGTCGACGTCGTAGTCGCCATAGATGAGGATTTTTTCTTTGCGCTCGACCGCCGCCTCCAAGCGGTCGAGGGCGGCCTTCATCCCGCTCATCTGGAGCGGGTCGTGCAGATGGGCGAGTTCCGGCACCAGGAAACGTCGGGCGGCCTCGGGCTCCTCGATTCCACGCTGCACGAGCAGATCGGCCAGCACCGGCACGGCCGCAGAGTTGATGTTCAGGCCGCAGTTGCCGAGCGCGGCGGCGAGTACCCGTGCCTTCAGAGAATCGGCCGGCTTGGAAATCCATCGCATGCGCAGTTTTGGGAAAAGATCCGATTAGGAATCGTCTAGTTATCTCACAAATGGACGGGCTGTGGGGGCGACCAAGTCCCTGGCGAGAAGGCTGTTAACGGCAACCCTTCAGAACAGAGGCCCCAGGGATACGACTCTCAGGGATCGTACTTTCGTCATTCGTGGGGCGGAATGTGAGTGCCGATGGGAAATGAAGCTTGGTGAAGTCCACGCTCCCCCCCGGTGTTCTGCGTTAGCCGCCAGCCGGGTGGGAGCGCGAGATACCCGTCTGCGCCGGTGGTCGCGTATTTATGGGAACTCTCACAGCGAGTGCGTCCAGACCGGTCGAGCCGGCCGCGATCGCGTCGATGCTCGACCGTCTGCCCCCTTTCCCTGCGGTCGCGCTACGAGCGCTGAACGTGCTGTCGGGGACGGACACATCGCTCAAGGAACTGTGCGATCTGATCCGGCCGGATCCAGTATTTTCGGCGGAGATTCTCCGGATCGCCAATTCTCCGCTGGTGGCTTTTTCCAAGGAAATCACGAGCGTCCTACAGGCGTCGATGCTGCTTGGTTTCCGCCGGCTGCGGAGGCTGGTTATCACCGTGGGCCTCCGGTCGTACCTGGACAACTCGTCCACACCGCTGCTGCGGTCTTGCTGGCGTCACAGCGTCGCTTGCGCCATGGTTGCGGAAAGGACCGCCCGCTGGAACTCGATCGACCGGGACTTCGCGTACACCGCGGGGATTCTGCATGACATCGGAAGAGTGGCGTTGGCCACGATTGGCTCTCAGGCGTACGCCTGCCTCATCGAAAGGGAGACAGACCAGGCATGGGATGTGCTTCAAAGTGAGCGCGAGCTGTTCGGAATGGATCACTGCCAAGCTGGGCGCTTATTGGTGACGGCCTGGAAGCTTCCGGAGGAGTTCATCGAGATTACGTCGCACCATCACGACCCAGTGACCCATGTGGAAGACGCGACGGAAGTGATCCGGCTCAGTTGCCTGCTGGCGGATGCGCTCGGCTTCGCAGTAGTGCGGCGAGGCTGTCCCCGCAGTAGCGAAGAGGTCCTCGCCGAATTTCCCGAGAGCGTGCGCAGGCACTTGCCCAGCGCCGAAGAACTGGCGTCCGAGATCGCGAAAGAAATCAGCGTAATTGAAGCGGCGTAGGCACGCATCCGAACTTGGACTGTGGCAGAACAGCGGGCCAGAAGGGATACTGCGGGGCCGCAATCTCGTCAGAAAGAAAAGCAGTCCATCACTTCTGCAATCTAACTTCTGACTTCTGCAATCGCTTCACCGCTCTTCGTCCTGATCCGGCTCGTCGATCATGAAACCGCCGACGTCGTCGGCCAGTTCGCGCAGGCGCTGGTAGTGGTCGTACCACTCGGTGCCCGCTTCATAGACGAAGACGCATCCCTGGTAGGCCCATCCCAACTGCACGAAGCCGGTCTTACCGACGTAGGTCTTCAGCCAGCGCGCCTCTTCCAGGTCTTCTTCGTTGGTGTACTCGCCGTCGCCAAGCCGCTTCGACAAGCGGTCCAGTTCTTCGCGGTCCAGAACCCAGGAATGCATGGTCAGGAAGGCAGCTCCAGCCGACTTCGCCAGCTCCACGAAATCCTTCCAGCCATCGGGGTTCTGCCCCGAGTCCCACAGCACGCTGGGAATTTCTTCGGCTTCAACGTAGCCAAAGAAGCGGCGCATGCCCTGGCCCTCGATGAAGGCGGTCATGTCGTCTTTCAGACCGGTGAGATCGTCGGGATACGCAGACATACTCTCAGCGCCATTGTAAGGCTTGGCTGCGGGGGATGGAAACTGGGGATGGCCGGGCGGAGGTCAGAGGTCAGATTGCAGAGGTTGAACCCCATCACCTCTGGCGGGTTTTACCTCTGCAATCTGACCTCTGACCTCTAACCTCGCCGAGAGCGCCGATTCCCTTATGCTAAAATCCTGTTTCACACTTCTGACATGCTCTTCTCCAAAGAATATGTGGGCTACCTGGCCCGCGAAGTCGCCAAGAAGCTGATCGCGAGCGGTCTGATTGAGACCAAGGCGGTGCCCGCTCTTAACGAGAAGGTGCACGCCGCCTTGTTCGAGGAACTGGCGCTCGAGGACCGCATTAATGACGAGGTCCGTGTCATTCTTGAGGCCTACTCCGACGAAATGCAGAAAAGCGGCGCGAACTACCAGGAAATGTTTCGCAAAGTGAAGACCGAGCTGACGAAGAAATACAAGGCTGTTCTCTGAGGATGACGCTGCCGTGAGATTGAGCCGCGACAAAGTCAACAAGCTGGCCCACGTGATCACCGACGCCGTCGCCGACATGGATCAGGTCGAGTTCATCGAGGACCGCAACACCATCCGCCTGGAAGTACGCAAGATCCTCGAGCAACTTCTGATGCAGGAGGCGCGCATCGACCAGGCAGCGCGCCAAAAGATCGAAAGCCAGCGCCGCACCATCATCGAAGGCTCCGAAGAATGGTCGATCCTCTACCGAAAATACTATAACGACGAAGTGAAGAAGCTGGGAGTGTAGTACCAGTTCTCAGTTCTCAGTTCTCAGTTCTCAGTTCTCAGTCCACAATCCCAAAAACATCTCAGTCCCGGCAGCAGATCTCGCTTTTCTCTGAGAACTGAGAACCGGGAACTGAGAACCTTTACTTCCCGACTTCGAGCAGCGGCATGCGCAGCACGTCGTCCTGATCTTTGCGATTGATCCCGGCCGCGTCTAACTGACGGGCTACTGGCTGCACCGTCTCCAAGATCCGCGCGAGGGTTTGTCCTAGGGCTTCCTTGTCGCTGTTATCGGCGCCTTGGCGCTGCACGAGGCTCTGGAAGAAAGTCTTGGGCCGCGGATAGACCACGATCTTCACGTCCTCGCCGTCGGGAATGCCCGCCGCTTTCCTGGCCAGTTTCAGGGCGGTGTCGTATCCGCCAAGTTCATCGACCAGGCCAAGATTCTTCGCATCCTGGCCGGACCAGATGCGCCCTTTTGCGATCTCCAGCACTTTTTCCTTGGACAGCTTGCGGCCGTCGGCGACTTTGCCGGTGAAATCCACATACACCCGATCCAGCCAGGCTTCGAATCTCGCCCACTCCGCCGGGGTGTAGTCCTTGGTGCCGGTAAACATGGTGGCGTTGTTGCCCTGGTGGACCTCGTCCCAGGATAGGCCAACCTTGTCCCACATGCCGGAGGTGAGCATCTTGCCGCCGAGCACGCCGATGGAGGCGGTAATGGTTCCCGGCTGAGCGACAATTTTGTCGGCTGCCATGGCGACGAAATATCCGCCCGAACCCGCCACGTCGCCCATGGAAACAATCACCGGCTTGCCCGCTTTGCGCGCCAGCACAACCTCGCGCCAGATGGTGTCGGAAGCGACGTAGGAACCGCCCGGGCTATCCACCCGGAACAGGATCGCCTTGATGTCCTTGTCGGCCGCAGCCGCGCGGATCGCGCCCGCCACTGTCTCTGACCCCATGTTCACGGTACCCTGCACGGGATCGTAGTCACTTTTGCCTCGAGTCACGCCACCCACACAAAAGACCAGCGCGATCGCCTTGCCACGATCGTGCGGACGACCGGCCCGGTCCAGATACTTCCCCAGATAAAGGAATTCCGCTCTCCCGCCGGCCTTGGTCTTGGCCTGGCTGTACACTTCGTCGCGATAGGCGACGCCATCCACCAGCTTGGCGTCCACTGCTTCTTTGCCGAGATACGGTCCGGCGTCCACCAGCGACTGGAACTTTTCCGGCGCGATCTGGCGGGCCTGGCAGATGCCGTCCTTCATCTGGTTGAACCACGACATCATGATCGCCGTCATCGCCTCCTTGTGGGGCGCGGTGAACTTGGTCTCGGTGAACAGGTTGAGAGCGTTCTTGTACTCGTAGCGGTGATCGCCGTGGAATTTCACGCCCAGCTTGCCGAGCGTCCCCTTGATGAAAGGCGACTCCATGATGATGCCGGTCAGGCCGATGTCGCCGGAAGGCTGCAGATAGATCTGGTCGAAGGCGGTCGCCAGATAATACGCTCCGTTGCCGGGCCCGAATTCGCCAAAGGTCTCGGCGTACGCCACGGCAAATTTCTTGTGGGCGCGGAATCGCTGCACAGCCTCGCGAATCTCCTGCACCTTTGCCATGCCCAGGGGAGCCGCGCCGATCTTCGCCACCAGGCCCACCACGCGCTCGTCGTCAGCCCCGCGATCGATGGCATCAACGACGTCGCGGACGGTCGCCCGCTCGCTCATCATGAATTTGGCCGTCGGACTGCCTGGAATGTCTTCCGGCAGCGCTTGCTCAAAGTTTGCTTCCAGAATCGTCTTCTCCGGCACCTTCCCCTTCGAGCCGATGACAGCCACGATCATGATTACCATGGCGACCAGCCACAGAGCTCCCAGGATGGCAAGAAATCGCACGATCACCTTGGACATGTTTTCTTCTCCTTTGAGATGAAAGAGAAGTCTAACGCGAAGGGCAGGGCGAGCGCGAACTAGAGGTCAGAGGTAAGAGGTCAGATTGCAGAGGTGAAAAACTCTCGGATCGACGGCTTCTACTTCTGCAATCTGACCTCTTACCTCTGACCTCGTAACGCAAAGAAATTCACTAGTGGCGGGCAAGCCGCGCCGGCGTTGTGATCGCGCCCTCTGACGCCGAGGTCACCAGCGCGGCGTACTTCGCGAATACGCCGGTGGCATACCGGGCAGCCGGCGGCTTCCATTCCGCCAGGCGGCGGGCAATCTCGGCATCTGAAATCTCCACTTCCAGTTTGCGGATCTTGGTATCAATCGTGATGCGGTCACCTTCATGGATGGCGGCAATCGGTCCGCCCAGCGCCGCTTCCGGCGCGACATGGCCGACCATGAGCCCGCGGGTGGCGCCACTGAAGCGGCCATCGGTGATGAGCGCCACGGTTTCGCCGAGACCTTCGCCGACAATTGCTGCGGTAACGCCCAGCATCTCGCGCATCCCGGGACCGCCCTTTGGGCCCTCGTAGCGGATCACCACCACGTCGCCCGGCTTGATCTGCTTGCTGGTCACAGCCTGCATGGCTGCTTCTTCGGAGTCGAAGATGCGCGCCGGACCGGTGTGCGAAAGCCGCTCGTGCCCGCTCATCTTCACCACACCGCCCTCAGGCGCCAGATTGCCTTTCACAATGACCAGACCGCCCGTGGCCTTGAGTGGCTTGCTCAACGGAGCGATCACTTGCTGCCCCGGAGTTTCCTGGGCCGCGTTGGCTTCTTCGGCAAAAGTCTTGCCGGTGACCGTCATGGTGGAACCGTCCACATGTTTCCCATCGAGCAGCCGCTTGGCGATGACCGGAATGCCACCGGCCTGGTCCACATCGGCCGCAACATATTTTCCGGCGGGTTTCAGGTTGGCCAGCAGTGGCGTGCGCTCGCTCACACGCTGAAAGTCGTCGATGTGCAGCGACACTCCGATTTCGCGCGAGATCGCCAGCAGGTGCAGCACAGCGTTGGTCGATCCGCCGGTCGTGGCCACGCTCGCAATCGCGTTTTCAAACGCCTTTTTCGTTAGGATGTCGCTCGGCCGGATGCCGTTTCTCAGGAGATTCATCACCACTTCGCCGCAACGGAAACAGACTTCGTCTTTGCGGGGATCCATCGCGGGAATGCCGTTAAAGCCCATCGGCGAGAGCCCGATAAACTCCATGACCGTGCTCATGGTGTTGGCCGTGTTCTGACCACCGCACGCGCCCGCCCCGGGACAGGCCACGCCCTCGAGTTCGTGCAATTCGGCATCGGACATTTTGCCGGCAGCATTCGCGCCCACCGCTTCGAAGACGTCCTGAATCGTCACATCTTTGCCGCGGTACTTGCCCGGAGCGATTGTGCCCCCGTAGAGCACCAGGCCCGGCAGATTCATGCGCGCCAAGGCCATAGCCGCGGCCGGGATCGTCTTGTCGCAGCCGACAATGCACACCGCCGCGTCGAACAGCTGCCCGCGGCAGACCAGTTCGATCGAATCAGCGATCACCTCGCGGCTCACGAGCGAGGCCCGCATGCCCTCGGTGCCCATGGTCTCGCCGTCGGAAATCGCAATGGTGTTGAATTCCATCGGAGTGCCACCCGCCGCCCGGATGCCTTCCTTTACCTTGGCCGAAAGCCGGCGCAGGTGGAAGTTGCAGGGCATGGTCTCGATCCAGGTATTGGCCACGGCGATGAGCGGCTTGGCGAGGTCGTCGTCGGTGAAGCCGATGGATTTGTACATGGCTCGCGCCGGTGCCCGGTCGCGCCCGTCGGTGATATTGCGGCTGCGATGTTTGAGGTCCATGGGAGTGTCCACCATGTTAGTACCACAGAGACACCGAGGCACGGAGAAAGATAAATCAGGACCAAGAAGGAATAGCGAGGACGGCGCTCAGTGGGGCTATCCAGAGAAGAACTATCTGAAGAATTCCTCTGTGGCTCTGTGGTGAAAAGGAATTAGGCTGTTGCCGCCTGCGAAATCTCCGCGGCCACGACCGACTCGGGTGGATGCGGCATTCCCACGTGCGCGTGATCCCAGAGTTCTTTGATCGGAGCGCCGGGGCGCACGTCCACTACATCTACAATCGCGCGCCAGTCGCGGCAGAGCTGGCCGACTTGCTTGGGATTCACATCCATGAGCAGCGTAACCTTGTGCGCGTGCTCGACCGGCTCGGCCTGCACGTAGGGCAGATCAATGCCACGCCGCGAAGCTGCGCTCAGAATCCGCATCAGGGTTCCCTGGGTATTGCGATAGCGAACGTGGAAGATATGCATGTCGTTATTCCTTTTCGAAAACCATTTCCGACAACGCCGCTCCTGAAGGCACCATCGGATAGACGTTGGCCTCGGGATGGCATTCAAACACCAGCAACTCGGGCTCGCGCGAGCGGAAGAAGCGGTCGAGCTTCTCCGCCACTGCACCCGACTGCGTCGGATCGATGAACTCTTCCTCGCGCAGCAGCGAGGCCGAAATTTTATAGGCCTTGGCAATCTCGACGAAATCCGGGTTGTCGCTCAAGTCGGTTTCGGCGTAGTTGCGCTCGTAGAAGAGCTGCTGCCACTGCCGCACCATGCCCAGATACTTGTTGTCCACGATGACCATCTTGATCGGCAGGCCGAGCCGGTGCACGGTCGCCAGTTCCTGGATGTTCATCTGGAATCCACCGTCGCCCGAAACACACAGCACGACGGTGTCTGGCTTGGCGAGTTGCACGCCGACGGCCGCCGGGAGAGCGAAGCCCATCGCGCCCAGCCCGCCTGACGTGATGAAGCCGCGAGGCGAGGAAGCGCGATACCGTTGCGCCGCCCACATCTGGTGCTGGCCGACGTCGGCCAAAATGGTGCCGTTCTCCGGCATGCGGGCAAACAGCTCGTCGAGAAAACTTCGGGTCGGATGTGCCAGGCCGGTACTCATGGGCTCCGCCCGGTCTGGGCCGCAGGCAACCGCCCGCCATGCGCCGAAATCCGGTAGGTGGGCGTGCTTCGCTTCCTGATAGAAAGCAGGAATCGTCTCAGCAAGATTTCCGATGACCGGAAGTTCGCAGGGACGCACGCGATCCAACTGCGAGGGATCAATTTCAAAGTGGACAATCCTGGCATGCGGCGCGAAGCGCGTGGGTTCACCCGTCACGCGATCGTCCAGCCGAGCACCGAAGACAAGCAGCAAGTCGGTTTCATCGAGCGCCATGTTGGCGGCGCGCGTCCCGTGCATGCCGACCATTCCCAGGTAGTACGACGAGTCCTGCTGCACCGCGCCCAGACCATGAACCGTGGCGAACGTGGGCACTTGCAGCAGATCGAGCAATTGCTGAAGATCGTCCACCGCCCCCGAAAGTTTTGCGCCCGCGCCGACGAGCGCTACCGGCTTCTTCGACTGCTGCAAGAGCGCAATCAAAGTTGCTGCAAAGGTGGACTCCGAACCCACATGCTGAGCCGGGCGATGGGGCGCAAACTTCACCGCCCCATGGAATTCGATGCTCGCCTTCAGCATATCCACCGGGATATCAATCATTACCGGTCCCGGCCGCCCGCTGCGCGCCCAGTGGAAGCCTTCGGCAATCACCTGCGGGATTTCTTCGATGGAACGCACGAGCCGATTCCACTTGGTCATGGAGAGTGTCATGCCGAAGATATCGGTCTCCTGAAAGGCGTCGGTGCCGATCAATGCCGACCGCACCTGCCCCGTGATGCACACCAGCGGCACCGAGTCCATCTTGGCGTCGGCGATGCCGGTGATCAGGTTGGTGGCGCCCGGACCACTGGTCGCAAACGCCACGCCAACTTTGCCCGTTGCCCGCGCATAGCCTTCGGCAGCGAACACGGCGCCCTGCTCGTGCCGCGTCAGGATGTGGCGCACGCCGCTGCCGTCGAGCGCGTCGTACAACGGCATGATCGCGCCGCCGGGGTAGCCGAACACCAGGTCCACCCCTTCGGCGCGAAGACAATCGAGAACGATTTGGGATCCCTTACGCATTCACCGCCCGCGGCCCTGCGTCCTTCGCCGTTTCGCCGGCTTTCTTCTTCTCTGCCGGCAGCCACGACATCATCGCCCGCAGTTGCTCGCCCACTTTCTCGATCGGGTGCTGCTTTTCTTTCTCGCGCAGGGCGGCGAAGTTCTTGCCGCCTTTCTTGTTCTCTTCAATCCACTCTTTGGCGAAGCTGCCGTCCTGGATGCGTGCCAGAATCTCTTTCATCGCCGCTTTCGCCTGATCGTTAACGACGACACCTCCGCGGGTCAGGTCGCCGTACTCGGCCGTGTTCGAGATCGAGTAGCGCATGCGGCTCAGACCGCCCTCGTAGATCAGGTCCACGATCAGCTTCATCTCGTGGCAGCATTCGAAGTAGGCGATCTCGGGCGCGTAGCCGGCTTCCACCAGCGTCTCGAAGCCCTTCTTGATGAGCGAAGTCAGGCCGCCGCAGAGCACCGCCTGCTCGCCGAACAGGTCGCTCTCGGTTTCTTCTTTGAAAGTTGTCTGAAGCACGCCGGCGCGGGTCGAGCCGATGCCGTGTGCGTAGCTGAGCGCGTACTCGTGGGCGCGGCCGCTGGCGTCCTGATGGATGGCGAGGAGCGACGGCACGCCGCCGCCCTGCGTGTACACGCGGCGCAGCAAGTGGCCGGGACTCTTGGGCGCGATCATGACCACGTCAACGTCTTTCGGTGGCTCGATTGTCTTGAAGTGAATGCTGAAACCGTGCGAAAAGCCAAGAATCTTGCCCTTGGTCAGGTGCGGCTTGATGGCCGACTCGTAGAAGTCCGCCTGGGTCTCGTCGGGAGTGAGGATCTGGATCCAGTCAGCGCGCTTGGCGGCTTCGGCCGGAGCCACGACGGTCATGCCGTCGGCGCGAGCCTGCTTGGCCGAACCGCGCTCAGGATCGAGCCCAATGATGACGTCGTATCCGCTGTCACGCAGGTTTTGGGCCTGGGCGTGCCCCTGGGAACCGTACCCGAAGACAGCAATGGTTTTGCCCTTGAGGGCTGAGGGATTGGCATCGTTCTGATAGAAAACTGTGGCCATAAGAACTCCTTAATCTATGTATGCAGATAACAGCTATGTGCCCAGATAGCAAAAACCGACCGGTCGGTCGGTGCTAGAGATGCTACGTTTCCGGTCACGCTGTGTCAAGTCGAAAGTGCCCTTCGCGTGCTCCTTGAAGCTGGCGGTGGACAAGCTTTCTGACTTCGCGATACCCTCGGCGCCATGAACCGACGAACCTTTCTCTGGGGTGCTACCGCCACAGCCGCTGCTTTGTCCACACCGCAACTCTCGCCTGCCGCTCAGGCCGATCTCAGCCCTGTCTTCAAAGAGATCGAAAAACGCCACGACGAAGCTGTGCTGCGCCTGCAAACCTGGATCCGCCAACCCTCGATCGCTGCCGAAAACCGCGAGATGAACGAAGGCTGCGAACTGACCATGCGCATGCTCCGCGATGCAGGTTTCCAGTCGGTGACCAAGATTCCAACCGACGGCCAGCCCGGCATCTTTGCCACGCTCGACGCCGGGGCTCCCCGCACGCTCGGCGTTTACTTCATGTACGACGTGAAGCAGGTAAACCCGGCGGAGTGGTCCTCGCCGCCGTGGGATGCCGCGCTGGTGGACAAGCCCGGACTGGGCAAGGTCGTGGTCGGCCGCGGAGCGGTAAACCAGAAGGGGCCCGAGGCCACGTTCCTGGCGGCCCTGCATGCCATTCATGGCGCCGGACGAAAGCTTCCCGTCAACCTCGTCCTGGTGGCTGAAGGGGAGGAGGAAATTGCCTCGCCTCACATTCCGCAGATCGTGCGGCGGCCGGAAGTGATCGCTGCGCTGAAAAACTCGCTGGGAATCTTCCTGCCCGACGCCGGGCAAGAGCTTGACGGCAGTATCACCGTCCAACTTGGCGCCAAAGGTGTGGTCGAGCTCGAACTGGTTTCGAGCGGCGAGCGCTGGGGACGCGGACCGGCCGCCGATCTCCACTCCAGCGAGAAGGCGCGGGTGGACAGTCCCGCCTGGCACCTGGTACACGCTCTAAACACGCTGGTTTCGCCCGACGGCAATACGCCCGCAATCCCCGGTTTTGCCGATAAAGCGCGGCCGCTATCCGCAGCCGAGAAGGCGATGATCGAGGTGGCCGCGAAGCGTATCGAGGAAGAAACCGCGAAGAAGCAGATGGGAGTGAAGCACTGGATTGGCGATGTCAGCTGGCGCGAATCGCTGGAGATGCTGATGTCGCGGCCGACGGCAAATATCGAGGGTCTAGTCGGCGGCTATACCGGGCCGGGAGGCAAGACGATCCTCCCGCACCGGGCGGTCGCAAAACTCGATCTCCGCCTCGTGCCCGACATGACCGCCGCGGAAGCTCTGGCCGCGCTGAAGGCTCACCTCGTTAAGCAGGGATTCGGCGACATCGAGGTGAACATGACGGGCGGATACGATCCGAACAGCACTTCGGCCGACGCGCCCATCATTCAGAAGCAACTCGCTCTGTACAAGCGTGCGGGAATCGATCCGATCATACTGCCGCGCAGCGCCGGTTCCTGGCCGGGATATGTTTTCACCGGCGATCCCCTGCACCTGCCCGCCGGCGGCTTCGGCCTCGGCCACGGAAACGGCGCCCACGCTCCGAACGAGTACTTCCTCATCGAGTCTACGAACCCGAAGGTACAAGGGATGGATGGGGCCGTGCGTTCCTACGTGGAATTCCTGTACGAAATGGCAGCGTGAGGCGTAGGAAATTGGCGCCGCCTAAGCGAACTCCAGGCGCTTCAGCTTGATCCGGTCGGCTTGGACTTGTGCGAGGTCGTAATGCGCCTGCTGTGTAAGCCAGGTGGCGGCGCTGCCCCCAAAGACCTTGGACAGTCTTACCGCCATTTCAGGAGAAATTCCGCGCTTCCCGTTGACTAGCTCTGACAGTGTGGTGCGCGTCACGCCAAGAGCGGCGGCGGCTTGCGTGATGGTCAATCCCAAAGGCTCAATACACTGGCGCAGCACAAAGCCGCCGGGGTGTGGTGGATTCTTCATCGGCATGGTTCAAGCTCCCTCAGTGATAGTCAACATAATCAATATCCAGTACGTCGCCCTCGGCAAAGCGGAAGACGACCCGCCAATTAGCGCGGACCGTCACCGCCCAAAAGCCTTTGAAGTCGCCCTTAAGCGGATGCAGGTGAAAGCCTGCGACGTCCATATCTGCGATGGTTTCCGCAGCATCAAGACGCGCCAGAATGTCACGCAGCTTCTCCGCATGCTGGCCCATCAGGCCGCGAAAGTCGCCGTCCTCGTAAAAGCGCTTCAGTCCTTTGTGGCGGATTGATCGGACCACGCTCTACCGTAACGCGTTACGTAACGCATGTCAAGAATTCGGGCTTTGGGGAGCAGCCGCGTACCGGAGGAGTCCGCGGGCTAAACTCGCTGGCCACGATACCTGACGTTAACGCCCCTTCCGCGATACCATCTCTGGTGATGCAGCGCGAAGCGACCGTCGAACCCCGCCAGGAAATCCTGCGCGCCGCCGCCCGACTGTTTCAGCAGCAGGGCTACGACGCTACCTCGATGAACGACGTCGCCGCCGCGCTGAAACTCTCGAAAGGCGGCCTGTACCATCACTTCCAATCCAAAGACGAGATCCTGTTCCATATCATGGCGCACGCCCTGGACATCACCGAGGAACGCGTGATCAATGTGGTGCGCCGGATCGTCGGAGCCGAAGAACGGCTGCGCACGCTGATCCGTCTCCACATTGAAGTCGTGCTCAGCCCGGAAGACCGCGAGATCACGGTCATGCTGCATGAGAACCATCCGCTACCGGCGGGGTTGCGGCGCAAGATCAACGGCCGCAAGAAAGACTACGTGCACTTCGTCGAGAACCTGGTGGCCGACGTGCAGCGCCAGCGCAACTCGGCCTCGCAGATCACCCCGCGCGCCGCCGCCTTTGCCCTGCTCGGCATGATCAACTGGATCTACCAGTGGTACAAACCCGGCGGCCCGCTCACCGGCGACGCGATCGTGCGGCAATACACAGATATCTTCTTTCGCGGAGCAGTGGGGTAAACCAGTTGCCAGTACCCAGTGGTTTGGTGGTTAGTGGTTGGGTGCTAGAGGCTAGAAGCCAGTAGCTGGTAGCGCATTCCCTGTGGCTCACTTCTTCCATCTCGACGATCTCAACCGCCAGCGGGCCGAAAAGGGCAAGCTCTATCTCGAATTCCTGCGGATTCCGGCGATGAGCGCAGGAGTTTACGTGCTGCCCAAAGGCGGCATCGACCCCCAGAAGCCCCATCGCGAAGACGAGATGTACTACGTGGTCCGCGGACACGCCCGCATGCAGATCGGCTCCGAACACGCGGACGTGCGCGCCGGATCGGTGATTTTCGTGGAAGCGGAAGCCGAGCACAGGTTCTATGACATCGCGGAGAAGTTGGAGATTCTGGTTTTCTTCGCTCCCGCCGAGACGGAGTGAAGTAGTTACTGAGAACTGAGAACTGAGAACCGGGAACTGAAAACTGCCGTTCACGCCCCCACCTTCGCCGGTACCCAATACACCTCTTCCTTGAAGTTCTCCTTCTCGAAGCCGATGCGCTTCAGGATCCCCTTGGCGTGTTCGACCATCTCCGGATGCCCGCACAGGTAGGCAATACTGTTCTGCGCCGTGCATCCCCACCGGTCGGCGTATTTGCGGACCAGGTCGTCCGCGCGCCCGACCTCGCCCTTCCACTGATCGTCGTCCCAGGGGCGGCTGATCGAGGGCAAATAGGTGAACCAGGGCGCTTCCCGGGCATATTTTTCCAGTTCTTCGCGATAGCCGAACTCCCACGACCGGCTGGCCCCGTTCAGCAGGAACAAGTTGTGGTCACCGGCGAAGTTCCCCTTCTTCCAATCTGTGAACAACGTCCGCACATAGCTGACGAACGGTGCGACTCCGGTAACGGTACTGATCATCAGGTGGTTCTTGCGGGCGGGCTGGGAGATGTCCAAAGTAAAGCGCCCCTTGGCCACCTTGCGCATCAGGACCTCCTCGCCGAGCTGCAGGTCATACAACGGCGGCGTGGTTTGGCCGTTCGGTACCAGCTCGAAGAAGAACTCGAGTTCCTTCTCGTAGGGAGACGACACGATGGAGTACGGCCGCTCCAGGCGGCGAGTGTCTTTCTCCACCCCGAGCGTGGCGTACTGCCCCGGAGCAAAAGCAAACTCCGCCCCCGGATCAATGCGGATCATCCACAGGTCAGGCGCGAAATCCTCGCGCCTGGTAATACGGGCCCGGTAATGCTTGTCGTCCATAAATCAGTTCTCGGTTCTCAGTTCTCAGTTCCCAGTAAATGAGACGATGGATCGGCGTACTTGTCCAGATGCCACAGCTTCCATTCGGATTCAACGTAGAAAAATCTGAACGGAAGCGGTTGCAGCGAACTTCTGGAGCAAATGCCTGGCCAATCCAGTTCTCAGTTCTCAGTTCTCAGTTCTCAGTGGCGCCGTTCTTGAAGTCGAGTGCCGAGATCAAGCACCATCAGAAATGGGACTACCTGAGGGCTGAGAACTGACAGCTGAGAGCTTTTTCTGAGAACTGAGAACCGAGAACTGAGAACTAGAAAAAAGAACAGCCCGCAAGCCTCTCAGCCTGCGGGCTGCCCGGTGGACTGGTTGGGATTGACTGAGGCGGTCACTCTCGTGGCCCCTCGCTCACTCCGGTACCCGGCACAGCCTGTGCCGGGCGGATCAGCCCATACTCACGGATAGTTGCGAGAGAATGTCCCTGATTTCCCCGACCGAGGGTCCTCAGGAACTCCCCTTAGAGCTACCGCTCTAAGTCTCAGCCACCTCACCTGGTCTGGTACTACTGTGACTTTCAGAACTTGTCATCCGACCACCTCCTTTCCGGTGTACGGCCACATTACAAAAAATCAAACCTGGGGTCAACGGCACAGGAGTGGCGTACCGGGAAGGACAACAGGTGGCAGGTCGCTGGTGGCAGCTGGCAGGAAAACCATAATCACAACCCTGCTGTACATGCCCGCCGGGCATCTACCTTCGTTACATCCCCGCACCTAGACTGAAAGTACCCTGCAACGCAGGTCGGCTTTCCCTAAGTCACAGATCTTTCAAGCAGTTCTCGGCTCTCGGCTCAGTTCTCAGTTCCCAGTCACACCACTACTCAGGTGTTTCTGAGAACTGAGAACTCAACTAGCCCTTCCACCGGTACGCGTCCTTCTGTGGCAGCCCGATGTGGCCCAGCACGCGGTTCGCGAACTCCTGCGCCATCGCCTCCAGGTTGGGCGGGTGGTTATAGAACGCGGGGATCAGCGGGAATATCGTCGCGCCCGCGTCGGCAGCTAGCGACATGTTGCGGATGTGGACCTTGTTCAGCGGCGTTTCGCGCACGCACAGCACCAGCGGCCGCCGCTCCTTGAGGGTCACGTCAGCAGCCCGCTCGATCAGGTGAGAAGCGATGCCGTTGGCAATCCGGGCAAGGGTGCCGACGCTGCACGGGATCACCACCATCGCGTCCGAAGGATACGACCCGCTGGCCACGTTGGCCCCGATATCGGCGTTCGCCTGCTGCTGAATCTTGAGAGAAGGCGCGCCGATGATCTGACGTAGGAGCTCAGAACGGCCTTCGATTTTGAGTTCCTCGGCCATGACGCGCAAGGCACTGTCGGAGGCGATGAAGTTCACCGTTCTCACCCGGTCGTCGCGCTCGACGGTGAGCAGCAAGTGCTTGAGAAACAACGATCCGCTGGCACCGGTGGTGGCGACGGTGAGATTTTCCGGGGGCGGGATAGGCAAGACAATCTCCGCGGGGCAAAGCAGCTAATTGCCTCGAAACATTGAGGATAGGGACGGTCGGAGGGCAAGTCAAGGCGCGGAACAGTCGATTGTTGATTTATTGATTGTTGATTTCCATGGTCTCGCTGGTTTTCCAATCAACAATCAAAAATCGACAATCCAACAATTCTTCGCAAGCTGAGAGCAGTCCCGTAAAACCATGGCAACGCACGGCATCTTACGATCGCGGCGCAGCGCGGCCCAGCTCCATGCCCTGGTGGGTGTGGAGCGTGAGATCCGCACCTACGACCACGCCGGCGGACGCAAGTACCTCCGCGATTTCCGTGACGCCTACCGCTCCTACGAAAAGGTGCTTAGCGCCGAGCAGGTTCGCTCCGCGATCACGGAGGCTGAAATCGCACTCGTCGCCGACTATCACGCGCTGCCGAGTTCCCAACGTTATCTCGCGTCGCTGATCCGGGATCCGGAAGTGCACCGGCGTCCCCTGGTGCTCGGGGTGGAAACGATTTTCTCGCGCGACCAGCACATTGTGGACGAGTGGTGGCGCGGCGAAATCGACGAAGCGGAACTTCGCCAGCGCATCCGCTTCGACCTCGACTGGGGATACGACTGGACTCCGTTTTACGAGCTGCTCGCCGCCGCCCGCGACCATGCCGTTGGCCTCTATGGACTCGACTGCATGCCGCGCGAGGACTTGCGCAAGATCGGCGCCCGCGACCGGCACGCCGCCGAGAAGATCGCCGAGATCCGCGGCCGCCATCCCGACGCGCTCGTGCTCGTCCTCTTCGGCGAATCGCATCTTGCGCCCCGGCATCTGCCCGCGCAGGTTCGTGAACGATTGCCGGACGACCACATGCTCACCGCGCTGCAAAACGTGGACGCCCTCTACTGGCGCGCGGCCGGCGAGCAGACTGACCACGTTGACGCCGTTCGGGTCGCTGACGATGTCGTCTGCGTTTTTAATGCCACGCCTCTGGAAAAATACGAGAACTACCGCCTGTATCTCAACCGCTGGGGACACAACGATGACGGCGCACCCGACCTCGGCCCCACGGTTTACAACCTGATTGACGGCCTGGTGCGTTTTCTCGGAATCAACCTGTACTCCGCGCACAACACCACCCAGCCGCGCCTGCTGGTGGACCTGATGCCCGAAGTCTATTCGCGCAACTCGGACGCGCTCTTGCGCCGCCTGCTCTCGCGCAAGGGATTTACGGCAACCGAGCGGCGGTCGATGTTGCGGCGCGTCCACGAACGCGGCAGCGCGTACCTGGCGCCCCTGAACGCGTTCTACATACGCCAGTTCCACATGATGTCGGCCGCCGAAGATGCCGCCCGCTTCCTGCACCACGCTTGCCGCGAGTTGCCCGATCGCGTTAACGGCAAGATCCCCGAGCCTCGAGCGCAGCACGATGCCTTTTTCGCCGCCACGCTGGAAAATGCCCTGGCCTGCTTCGGATCGCGCATCCTCTATCCGGCCCGTCCCGCTTTCCGCGACGCCGACCTGCGCGGATTGTACGAACTGACCCGCGAAGACCTGGAGCAGCAAACTTCGCTTCCCTACTTCGATGCGGTCGAAATCCTCGACTTCCTGGCCTGGCATCGTGAGTCGGGCCGCACCCAACCGGAACGGCCCGCGGCTCCCGATTGGACCCGAGTCCTCGCCTTCACCGGCCGGAAGTGGGAGTATGTCACCGAGCAACTCGGCTGCCTGCTGGGAAACGACCTCTACGACGCTTATCTCGAAGGACGTGTCGGCGCCGCCGCGCTGCGCAGGTTGTTCCTCGCGCACCTGGAAGAGCCCGGCGCCGCCCGCGAAGCCTACGCCAACCTGAACAGTCGCCTGCGGTAGGTTAGGCAGCAGGTGGCAGATCGCAGCGCGCAGACCTCAGATCCAAGCTCGCAGCCACCAGCAATGCTCAGTAAGCCTTTCCTGCAAGCTGCCAACTGCGACCTGCCAGCTGCCCGGCCTTGCTGATATCCTCACATCGCATGCCGGAAGATTCCCACCTCCAGCGCCAGACGCCCGACTCGCTCATGCTCTTCGGCTTCTGGTATCGCGCGCTGCCGGCCGATAAGCTGGGCCGTGGCAAGCTTGTCAAGACGATGCTCCTCGAACAGCTGCTCGTCCTCGGACGCGACCGCAAAGGCTGGCCGTTTGCTCTGCGCGACGCCTGTCCGCACCGTGGCATGCCGCTCTCCTGCGGGCATTTCGACGGCGAGCAGGTCGAGTGCTCCTACCATGGATGGAAATTCGACGGCCACACCGGACAGTGCATCATGGTCCCGTCGCTGGTAGCCGATCAGAAACTGAAAGTGGAGCGCATCTACGCCGGCAGCTATCCCTGCGAAGAGCGTGACGATTTCATCTGGGTGTTCATCCCCGATCCCGGGCCCGCCGGCGCAGGTTTCACCAAGGCAGCACCCGCGCCTTCTCCAGCCCCCGAGATCCCGAAGTTCAGCAAGCATTACAAGCTCGCATATCTCACCGCCGATCTGCCCTGCTCGGTGGACCACGGCATCATCGGCCTGATGGATCCCGCCCACGGTCCGTTCGTCCACCAGGCATGGTGGTGGCGAACGCGCCACTCCATCCACGAGAAGCAGAAGAACTTCGAGCCGATCCCGTACGGTTTCCGCATGAGCGCGCACACGCCCAGTTCGAACAGCGCGCCCTACAAGATTCTGCGCTTCTACGCCGACGCCGATGCGATCACCACGACCATTGATTTCGTCCTGCCCAACCTGCGCTCCGAGATCATCCGCGCCGGCAAGTATTGGTTCTCGAGCCTGACTACGGTCACGCCCATCACACGCGACCATTGCCGCATTGACGTGGTCGCTGCCTGGAACATCTTCCGCTGGGTTCCGTTCGGGCCGGAGTTGCTGAAGTTCGTCTTCGCCAAGTTCGTCGAACAGGACCGCCGGACCATGGAACTTCAGTCCGAGGGCTTAAAGCACAACCCGCACCTGATGCTGATTGACGACGCCGACCGTCCGGCAAAGTGGTACTTCGGGCTGAAGGCTGCGATGCTCGAGATGAAGAGGACCGGCGGCGAATTCCAGCATCCGATGAGCGGGCCGGTGACGCTGCGATGGAGAAGCTGAAGGGCAGTTCTCAGTTCTCAGAAAACGAGGCAATCGCCGTAACTTCAGAAGCTGAGTCGATTGCAGCACAACTGAGAACTGAGAACCGGGAACTGAGAACTACTCGCTCTCACCAAATAACTTTGAGCCCCTCATACAGACCAAACTTCTGATCCGGGGTTACGACTGGAATTTTCTCCGACAACGCTTGGGCAATGATCTGGCGGTCGAAGGGATCGCCGTGGTGCCGGGGCAGGGCAAACAGACGGAGCGCGTGCTCGGCGGTGTAGGGCAGCACGCGAATGTCCAGGTCCTCGAGGGCCTGCCGTGCCACCGCATCCGAAATCGCCAGCTTGTCGATGGACGCCTTGATGGCAAGCTCGGCAAGAGAAACCGCGCTCAGTTCGAGAATGTTTTCTGGATTCCGCAGGGCAGCGGAGGCGCGCTTGCTGAGACGTTCCGGCGATTCCACCGCATAAATCAGAACCGCCGTATCCAGGAGCAGGTGCACTTCAGTCGCGCCCCGCCAGGAAGTCTTCGACCTCTTCGTCCGTCATCGGCTTCCACCAGTCCGGATCGAGAATCTGGATTTTGCCTTTCAGCGCGCCCAGCATCCTGGGCTTGCGGCTGGGTTTCTTGGTGCGCACCAGATCCACGACCGGCACACCCCGGCGGCAGATGGTTACGGGCTTGCCATCTTCCACCGCCTTGATCAGTTCCGGCAGCTTGTTCTTGGCGTCCGCTACGCTGACCTGCATAGCTTAAGGATAGCTATCTTGGATAGCTATGTCAACGGGTCGGGTTTCCGGGGAAGCTCTCAGGCGCCGGCTACCCCAGGAGCGACTCCACGATCTTGTACACCTCGGCCAAGGCAGAATCCAGAGCTTCGGGATTCTTTCCGCCCGCTTCGGCCAGGTCGGGACGTCCGCCGCCCTTGCCGCCGACTTTCTGCGCCACCGCGCCGACGATTTTGCCCGCCTGAATACGGCTGGTCAGGTCTTTGGTGACGCCCGCGATCAGCGAGACGTTGCCGTCGCTCGCCGAGCCAACCACCACCACGCCCGAGCCAAGCTTGTCGCGGAGCTGGTCAACCAGGGTGCGCATCTGCGACCGCTCGAGATTGTCCACCCGGTGCGCCAGCACCTTCACACCGCGCACTTCCTTGATCTTGTCGCCGATGTTGGCCGCGCTCGACGACGCCGACTTCATTCGCGCCTGGTCGAGTTCGCGGGT
>JACQDD010000017.1 GCA_016201265.1 Terriglobales bacterium
GAATTTTTCCATCGGCGTGGCGCTCAATCCTGTGGCGGACGATCTCGACGAAGAAATCAATCGCTTCCTGGCGAAAGTCGAGGCTGGGGCGCATTTCGCAATGACTCAGCCGCTGTTTGATCCCGAGCACTGGCACGCGTTCGTGAAAAAGATCGGCGGGAAATGCCCGATCCCGGTGATGGTCGGGGTGTGGCCGCTGACCAGCTACAAGCAGGCGCTGCGGCTGAACAACGAAGTGCCGGGGATTGTGATTCCGGAGACCGTGCAAAAAGAACTGGAAGCGGCGGGGACCGAGGTGCGAGCGTGCGGCTTCCGGCTGGCGCGGCGCATGCTGGATTGGGCGAAGACGGAACTGGCCGGGGCGTATTTGATTCCGCCGTTCAAGAGGTATGAGGAGATTCTGGAGATTTTCGGGTGAACGAAAAACCTTTGAAACCGCAGATGAACGCAGATAGACGCAGATAAGAGAGATTCTTCGCTTCGTGCGTCCCGCGACCGCGGGACGCAACTCCGCTTAGAATAACGGTAAGAAGCAAAGCGGGAGCTTCGCTCCCGCACTCCAAGGCGCTTCGCGCGGTGAAAAAACCGCTGGCAAGCATTCAAAATTGTGCCGGACAGGCTAAAAGCCTGTCCTACGGCGACGTTCTGCCGCCCCTACGAAGATTTCAAGAGGATAGCGATGATGCGTTGGGCGGCGGCGCCGTCCCAGAGGTCGGGGACGCGGCCGCGTTTGGTTTCGCCGCGGAGGAGCATTTTCGCAGCGGCGAGGATCTTGGCGGGGTCGGAGCCGACGAGCTGATTGGTGCCGTGAGAAACAGTGATGGGGCGTTCGGTGTTGTCGCGCAGAGTGAGGCAGGGGACGCCGAGCGCGGTGGTTTCCTCCTGGATGCCGCCGGAGTCGGTGAGCACGAAGGTGGCTTCGCTCATCAGGTGAAGGAATTCGAGATAGCCGACAGGCGGAGCGAGCAGGACGCAGGCGTGTTTGTGCACGAGTTCCTTGTGGGTCCATTCAGTGCGCGCCCAGCGGGTGAGGCCGAAGCGTTCGAGGCGCTCGCGGGTGCGCGGAGGCACGGGAAAAAACACGGGAATCTCGTGGCCGATTTCGTTGAGCACGTCGAGAAGCTTGCCGAGCTTTTCCGGCTCGTCCACGTTCGACGGGCGGTGCAGCGTGAGCAGA
>JACQDD010000189.1 GCA_016201265.1 Terriglobales bacterium
AAACCAGGATGAAAATCACAGCCTATAATCAGCATGACGTTGGCTCCTTCTCGGAGAGCCTTGGTCTGTTCATCGCAACCAATCTACTCGCTGCGACGAGCCAACGTCGTTATCCAATCAAGCGAAGCGAAGGACCTATGTATTTTGTTTGCAGTGCCGATTCTCTCGCTTCGCCCACAACGACAGGCCTGGTCTTGTACCAGGTATTTGCGGGACAGCACACTAGTTGCTGGTCTCTGGTCGGTTCTGCTGACTACCGGCTACTGACTACCGACTACTGGGTTTTTCGATGATCCTAGTTTTCTGCGGCACTCCCCGCTTCGCCGTCTCGACGCTGGAGAAACTGGTCGCGGCGGGCCATTCCGTTCCTCTGGTGGTCACGCAGCCGGACAAACCGCGCGGACGCGGGATGGAAGTGGCGGCCTCTCCCGTGAAAGAGGCGGCGAATCGCCTGGGCCTGCCTGTCATCCAGCCCGACAGGATCAAGAACAACGACGAGTTCCGTCAACAGATTTCGACGCTCCGGCCCGACGTGATTATCGTGGTCGGCTACGGCCGCATCATCCCGCAGTGGATGATTGCTCTTCCTCGCTTCGGCAACCTCAACCTGCACGCCTCGCTGCTCCCGAAGTACCGTGGCGCCGCGCCTATTCAGTGGGCGATCGCCCAGGGAGAATCCGTCACCGGCGTAACCACGATGCAGATTGACGCGGGCCTCGACACCGGCGACATCTTGATGCAGCGAGAACTTCCGGTCGCACCCGACGACACTGCCGAGACGCTAGGTCCGAAGCTGGCAGTCATTGGGGCCGATCTCATGGTGGAAACTTTGCGCCACCTCGAAGCCGGTCAGCTTCGTGCAATTCCGCAAGACCACGCCAAGGCTACTCTCGCCCCTATTTTGAAGAAGGAAGACGGCCGCATCGACTTCCAACGCACGGCAGACGCAATTTCGAACCGGCTCCGCGGATTCCAACCGTGGCCGGGAGCGTACACACTGTTCCGCGAACGGATTCTTCAAGTACATCGGGCGCATC
>JACQDD010000190.1 GCA_016201265.1 Terriglobales bacterium
AGACTGCTTGTACTCCTGGTCCCACCCCAGATCGAGCCAGCGCAGGCCTTCAAAAATGGAATTGACCGAGGCCTCAGTATTCCGCTCGACATCCGTATCGTCGAGCCGGAGAACCATCGTTCCCCAGTTCCGGCGAGCGTACAGCCAGTTAAAAATGAACGTGCGCGCGCTCCCCACGTGCAGAAATCCCGTAGGAGACGGCGCGAATCGGACACGCAGCATAACTCGCGAGTATAACAAGTCGGGCTCTGGGCTCCAGGCTTTAGGGCGCTGGGCTCCAGGCTCTCGGGAAGGGCACGACTTCACAGGCTGCGGAAACACTCTGGCCACGCGCAGTTTTTGGGGAGGGCACGACTTCAATCTTGCCGTAACCGCCCCAAAATCAGCGCCGGCCGCTGAGGTTCGCTGTAGGCCGCTGGATGACTTTTTCCGCAGCCTCTTTAGCCGTGCCGCAAAAGCCGCCAAGACTGGGCTTCAGTCCCTGAGGACCCGCTCTCGCGGCACCCGAAGAAATTCTCGGGACCCTTTCCGAGAAACGCGGAGCCCCGAAGCATGAAGAAGGAACCGAGGCCCGGTTACTTTAGTAACTACCAGCCCCGTTACCTCCAGCGTCATAGCCCTGCGTCCACCGCCAACCAACAGGCGTCTCATCTTTAGGAGAGGAGAATCGCGCGGCATAGATGCCGTACTCACAGCAACTCTCGCATACTGTCTATTGTCTTGTCCCGGCCAGGTGTGCCACGATGAGGCGCTACCGCTTCGGCACCGTTGCGACCGAGCCATGAACACCGTTGCCACAGGTCTAGTCTTGATTCCCGGGGCCGTCGCCCTGCTCGTTTTTCTTGTCTTCACCTACCTCTACGAGCAGAGCCGGCAGAACTATTTCCGCGCCTGGCAACTGGCCTGGGCCGCCTATACGCTGCACTACGCGCTCGAGGCTCTGGGACATTTCCGGGGGCCTTCGGTTTCTCTGTTCTTCTCCAGTTCGCTGCTGCTGGTGGCGATGGCCATTTGCATCTTCGTCTCCACCCGGCTGATGAAGGGGCCGTTCCAGCTGAAGTGGTATGACCTCGCGCTGGCGCTGGCTGGAACCGTCCTGGCCTACCTGAACTTGCGCGCTCACATGGTCGGCGGTGTGTTCAGCGACAAGCCCGCGCCGCTTTCCTATTACCGGCTGGAAGTGGGCCTGGCTGCGATCCTGCTCTACTGCTCCTTCCACTTCTATTTTTACGCGCACCGCAGGAACTCGCTCGCCTTTCGCATGCTGGCGCTCTCCCTCGCGCTGTGGGCGGCACTCATGGGCGCAGGTCAGGTTCGGCATCCCTTCCTCGAACTCTTTGGCCGCTTGGGAGACTTTCTCGGACCGATCCCGCAAATGCTGCTGGCCATCGCCATGGTGATGGTGTTGTTTGAGAACCAGCGCAATGCGGTACAGGAAAATGCGCTGGCCTTCTCGTCCTTGGGCGTTGACCCACGCCGCCTCCTCTCGCCCCCCGACCTCGTACCCGCCTTGCAGAGTTTTCTCGACCGTCTGGTCGCGCCGCTGCCTTCGCACCGCGCCGTAGCTTTCATTTCCGAACCCTGGCGCGCCACGCTCCCCTCGGTGCAGAAGGGATTCTCACCCGAGTTTCTGGAGAAGCTGCAAAAAGCGCAGGCCGGGGACTACATCGCCGAACTGGCCTACCGCCGCGGTGGTGTGGTCACTTTGCACGCCCTCGCCGAATTGGAAGAACCGCTGCCGGCATTCCCCGGCGGACGGTTCCAGGCGTTCAAGGAAACGCTGCGCTCGGAGGGGATTCGTGATCTCATGGCGGTCAGCCTCCAGACCCGCGAGCACAACTTCGGCGTCATTTTGTTTCCCCATGCCGAACGCCGCATGTTTGGCTCTTCGAACCTGCGCCTGCTGATCGGGTTGACCCTGCAGATCGCGCTCACCCTCGAAAACTACGTGGTCATGCACGAAGCGCAGCGCCGGACCAAAGAGTACGAACTGCTCACCGAGATCGGTCAGGCCATCAGTTCCCACCTGAACCAGGACGAGGTCCTGCGCACCGTGCAAGTCGAACTCGGCCAGATCTTCGATACTAGCAGTTTCTATATCGCGTTCCAGGAAGAGGACGAGATCCGTTTTGAACTGGAAGTGGAAGGCGGTCAGGTCTTTCCCAAGCGCTCGCGCAAAGTCACCAATGGATTGTCAGAATACGTCATACGCTCCGGTCAGCCGCTCCTGATCCAGTCCGACCTCGAGCAGGTGCGGGCCAAGCTGGGGGTCGACTTCATGCCGCCGCGCCCCGCCAAGTCGTTCTGCGCGGTTCCCATCCTGCTCGCAGGCAAACCAGCCGGAGTCATGGGCGCCTTGAGCACAGAACGCGAATACGTGTTTGAGGCCCGCGACCTTGAAGTCATGAAAACGGCCGCCGGTCAGCTCGGCGTGGCGGTGGAAAACGCCCGTCTGTTTACCGAGGAACAGCGCCGCGCCCGGCACCTTGCCTTTCTCAACAACATCTCCAAAACCGCTATCTCCAGCCAGGACGCCGAGCAGATGATGGGCGACATCGTGCGCGAGATCCAGAAGAACTTCCGCTACGACCACATCGGCATCGGCATCATGGACTACGCCACCAAGGACATTGAGATCAAAGCCGAAGCGGGAACCACCTCGGTAGCCCTCGGCAAGCGCATTCCTGTCGGCAGTGGAATTCTGGGCAAGGTCGCCCGCAGCGGCGTCACCGGCCTGGTGCAAAACGCCGGCCCGGGTCAGTTGGGAGGCGTGCTACCCGAATCGCGCGCCGTGCTCTGCCTGCCCATCACCTATGGTGAAACGCTCCTCGGCGTGCTCAACGTGGAGAGCCGGTCTGAGAATGCCTTCGCCCCCCAGGACGTTCTGATC
Source organism: Terriglobales bacterium (assembly GCA_016201265.1). Taxonomy (GTDB): domain Bacteria; phylum Acidobacteriota; class Terriglobia; order Terriglobales; family Acidobacteriaceae; genus Acidiflorens. The sequence continues at coordinate 2,891 of JACQDD010000190.1, forward strand.
CTCAATACGCTCGCCGATCTTCTCGCCACCGCGCTGCACAATTCCTTCGTCTTCCAGAAACTGCAGCAGCAGTCCATCACCGACGGCCTGACCGGGATCAAGACCCGCCGCTTCTTCTGGGAAGCGCTCACCTCGGAGTGGAAGCGTGCTTCCCGCTCCGGCCGCCCCTTCTCGGTGGTGCTGATCGATCTCGACAAATTCAAGGAAGTGAACGATAGCCTGGGCCACCTGGAAGGCGATCTCGTACTGGCCCGCGTCGGCCGCTTGCTCGAGCAGAAGTGCCGCCAGTCCAATGTGGTCGCCCGCTACGGTGGCGACGAGTTCATCATCCTCATGCCCGAAACCGGAATCGAGCCGGCGCAGGTACTGGCCGAGCGGTTGCGCCTCTGGCTGGCCACCGATCCCATGCTGGAAGAGCACCAGATCACCGGCAGCTTCGGCGTTGCCAGCTTCCCCGTGCACGGCTTCTCGGCCGAGGACATCATCCGCGTGGCCGACGCCGGCATGTATGTCTCCAAGCACGCCGGCGGAAACCAGGTCTCCAGGGCCGAACTGCTCAGCGAAGGCGAAGGTTCCGCCGTGCAGCGCCAGCTCATCTCCGGTTACATCGAAGGTTTCTTGCAACGCGAGAATACTGGTCCCGAGCAACTGGAAGAGTTGGTTTCTACCTTGCGCAAGCTCTGCGGTGGGACCGCCGACCACGACCGCACGGCACTGAAAGTAGGCATCGAGGCCCTCACCCGCGCGTCGGAACTGCGGGAACTGCACGCCACGGGACACGGAGAGCAATGCGGGCACTACGCCGCCATGATTGCGCGCGAACTCAATCTTTCCCCGCAGGAGGTGCAGGACGTTACCTTCGCCGCCCGCGTGCATGACGTGGGCAAGCTGTTTATCTCCGAACGCATTCTCAACAAGCCTGGCCCGCTCTCCGAGGAAGAGTTCGACGTGATCAAGACTCATCCTCGGGTGGGCGCCCAGGTGCTGCGCTCCATCCCCGATAGCAAGCACCTCGAGCAGGCCGTCGAATCCCATCATGAAGCCTTCGATGGCAGCGGCTATCCCGCCGGCCTGCAAGGCGAGGCCATCCCGCTCTGGGCGCGCATCATCGCCGTCACCGATGCCTACGTCAACATGACCAGCGACCGCTCCTTCGCTCCCGCCAAGAGCCATGAACAGGCCATCTCGGAACTGGAAAAGCTCAGCGGCACACGCTTCGATGGCATGATCGTTCGCCTGTTTGCGCGCCAGCTGAAGCTGGAGAAGGCGTCCAGCTTCGGCGGATAGCACTTGGTTTTTGGCGCTTAGCTCTTGACTGTCCCAGGCTGATTCCTAGCCCGCATCTCCGCACTCTGTCCTGCTGAGCGAGGATTGAGCTTCGCGCAGCGAAGCTCAACCGCAGTCGAAGCACCCCTACCCTCATGCAATCGGACCCCGCGTGGACCCCGCGCCGGTTCGAGGCCAAAAACCAGGAGCCAGCAGCTAGCAGCTGCTTTCTTCTCTCACCCGTAGGCTCGCATCCTTCGCCAAATAACTCTTCCGCCGGAACCAATCCTCCATCGCCTCGCGGAGTTGCTCCATCGGCACATGCGTCCCGATCTCCATGCATCCGTCCGCCAGCGGCAGCGTATTATCAAACACCGTCGCATTCGTGAAATTGCGCATGCTGAAACTATCCAGCCACTTCAGCGGACAGGGCAGAAGCTTCCCGCCCTGCTCGTATTCCACGCGCACTCTTCGGGCAAACATGCTCTGATTTAAGCACAGACGGCCGGAAGGTTGCTCTCCATTGCGCCGCTGGCGCCGGCAACCGATTGCCCCCTCCGAAATGGGCCAAGACGGGTGCTACTTGGGACAGGATGTCGGGTATATCATTGATCGTTGCTTTGAAATGGTAGTCACAGTGCTTACCCCTGCCTACGCAAAAGCGTATGCCCGGGAACCCACCCCAACCCAGCTGCCCATGGAGGTCCTCCGTGAAGAAGCCTCTCATACTCCTTGCACTCGTCCTGACCGGCCTGCTCGCCGGATGCGGTAAGAGTAGCCCGAAGCTCGCATCCATCCAGGTGACCCCTGTCAACCCGTCCGTGGCAGCCGGATTAACCCAGCAATTCCGCGCGACTGGCACCTACAGCGACTCGACTACCAAAGACCTGACCAGCACCGCGACCTGGTCATCGTCGAATGCTACAGTCGCCACCATCGCCGCCGGCGGCCTGGCCACCAGCCATGCCCAGGGCTCCTCAACCATCACGGCTTCGCAGGATGGCTTCACCGGAACGGCCACGCTCCAGGTGACGGCGCCCGTGCTGGCGTCGGTGGCAGTAACGCCTTCCAATGCCACGATCCCACTGGGGACTCTCGCGCAATTCACCGCTACAGGCACGTTGACGGACGGTTCGACCCAGGACCTGACTGGCACTGCAACCTGGGCCTCATCCGACAACACCATCGCTTCGATCGCGGCCGGCGGCCAGGCGACCGCACGCGCCTTGGGCGGCGTCACCATTACCGCCACCTCGGACACGACCAGCGGCAGCACGCCTCTGACCGTGGCCCCCGCCTCCCTGGTCTCCCTTGCAATCCCGGACGGCGACGTCACCATCGCCAACGGCACTAGCCACCAGTTCGCCGCCATCGGTATTTACAACGACGGCTCTCGCCACGGCCTAACCAGCCAGGTCACATGGGGCTCCAGCCAGACCTCGATCGCCACGATTTCGGTCTCCGGACACGCCCGCGCCCTCAGCCCCGGGGCAACGACAATCACGGCCACGCTGAACCTAATCAGCGCCAGCGTTAACCTCAACGTTACCAATGCGACCATCGCTGCCATCGCCGTCGCCCCTTCCAGCCGTACCATCGCGCCGCTTACCCGGCTGCCGTTTACTGCCGTCGGCACCTTCAGTGACGCCAGTACCCAGGTTCTGACCGCCGATGTCGACTGGGCGAGCAGCAATCCCGCCGCTGCCACCATCAGCAACCAATCCGGCACCCTCGGAATCGCTACGGGGGTAGGCAGTGGTGCGACCACGATTTCCGCTGCTTTTGGAGGAGTTAGCGGATCCGTGCCACTGACCGTTTCTGCGGCCACCCTGACCTCGATTGCGGTGACGGCCGCAACCGCCGGGCTGGCCTCCGGTTCGACGCTTCCTCTCAGCGCCCGCGCGACCTTCAGCGACGGCACGACGCAGGGCGTTGACACTGCCGCCACCTGGACATCGTCCGACGACACCATCGCTACCGTGGATGGCTCCGGATTGGTAACTGGGCTGGCACCCGGCCCGGTGACTATCACCGCGGACCTGAGTGGGGTCACCGGCAGCGCCGACCTCACGGTGGAGTCGGTTACCGACCTTCAGATCTCGCCGGCCGCGCTTAGCATTGCCCAATCGACGACAGGCCAGTTCAATGCCACCGCAACTCTCAGCGACGCCAGCACCCAGAACGTGACCGGCTCGGTCATCTGGACCTCTTCGGCCCCCGCGGTCGCAATCATGAGCAGTGTGTCCGGGGAAAAAGGCGACGCGGTGGCCGTGGCCCCGGGAGTTTCGACCATCACGGCCGAGATTGCCGGCCTGGTAACTACGGCGCAGTTGACCGTGACCAGCGCGACGCTCGATTCCATTGCCATTACTCCCGCAAACCCGGACATCGCCCTGGGCACTTCCCAGAAATTCAAGGCGGTGGGGACGTTCAGCGACGGAACGACACAAAACCTGACTGGTCAGGTGTCGTGGAGCTCCTCTGACGTGAGTGTGGCGATTATTAACGAATTCGGCGTGGCCGCCAGCGCTGCCACAGGCACAACCACGATCAGTGCCGCATTCAATGGTGTCAGCGCTACAACGGTTCTCACCGTCCACTAGCGTGAAAAAACAAAGACCCGGGAGGCTCCCCCGGGTCGCACCATTTCTAGACGACTTACTTCTTCGCTTTCTTGAGCCGCCCTTCCAGATCGTTAACCTCTTGGCGCAAGCCTTCGGGCAAGTGGTCGCCGAACTTGGCGAAGTGTTCCCGGATCAGCGGAACCTCGGCCAGCCAGCCCTCGACATCCACACTGAGCAGCTTCGCGATATTCGCCGCCGGCAGATCGAGCCCGCGGGTATCGAGATCGGCGGGCTCGGGCAGCCGCCCAATCGGCGTATCCACAGCGTGCACCTTGCCATCGCAACGCTCAAAGACCCATTTCAGCACCCGGCTGTTCTCGCCGTAGCCGGGCCACAGGAACCCGCCGTTTTCGTCGGTGCGGAACCAGTTCACGTAGAAGATCTTCGGCAGCTTGGCTCCAGGCCGCACACCGATCTTCAGGTAGTGTCCGAAGTAGTCGCCCATGTTGTAGCCACAGAAGGGCAGCATGGCCATCGGGTCTCGCCGCAGTTGTCCGACCTTGCCCGCCGCCGCCGCCGTGGTCTCGCTGCTGGCAGTAGCACCGAGGAACGTTCCGTGCTGCCAGCTGAAGGCTTCGGTCACCAGTGGCACGATCCCGGCACGCCGCCCTCCGAACAAGATCGCATCAATCGGCACACCCTTCGGATCTTCCCATTCCGAGGCGATCACCGGGCACTGGCTGGCCGGAGTCGTAAACCGTGAGTTGGGATGCGCCGATTTCCGCCCGGAGTTCGGCGTCCACGGCCGCCGCAGCCAGTCGATCAACTCCGCTGGCTTCTCGTCGGTCATCGCTTCCCACCAGACGTCGCCATCGGGCGTCATTGCACAGTTAGTAAATATCGAATTCTTGGTCGCGGTGAGCATCGCGTTCTGGTTCGACTTCATGCTCGTCCCCGGCGCCACGCCGAAGAAGCCGTGCTCGGGATTGATAGCGTACAACCGTCCATCCGCCCCGAACTTCATCCACGCGATGTCATCCCCGATCGTCTCCACCTTCCACCCCGGAATCGTGGGGATCAGCATGGCCAGGTTGGTCTTGCCGCAGGCCGAAGGAAACGCCCCGGTGATGTACTTGACCTGTCCCGAGGGGCTGGTCATCTTCAGGATGAGCATGTGTTCCGCCATCCACCCCTCGTCGCGCGCCTGCACCGAAGCAATCCGCAGCGCGTGGCACTTCTTGCCCAGCAAAGCATTGCCGCCGTAGCCGGAGCCGTACGACCAGATCTCCCGCGTGTCCGGGAAATGACAGATGTATTTCTCCACCGGGTTGTTGGGCCACGGTGAATCCTGATCGTTCGCTCCGAGCGGAGCTCCCACCGAGTGCAGCCCGCGAACGAACTCGCCGTCTTCGCCAAGAACTTCGAGCACGCGCGTGCCGACCCGGGCCATGATGTGCATATTGGCCACCACGTAGGGCGAGTCGGTGATCTCCACCCCAATGTTGGCAATCGGCGAGCTGATCGGACCCATGCTGTAGGGAATCACGTACATGGTGCGCCCGGCCATCGCGCCCGTATACAGTCCCTTCAGCTTGGCTTTCATCTTCGCCGGATCTTCCCAGTTGTTGGTCGGCCCCGCTTCGTCCTTGGTCCGCGCGCAGATGTAGGTTCGGTCCTCGACCCGGGCCACGTCGGCCGGATTTGACCGCACCAGGATGCTGTTTGGCCGCTTTTCCTCGGCCAGTGGGATCGCCGTCCCCGCCAGAATCATCAGCCGCAACATGCTCTGGTATTCCTCGTGTGAACCGTCGCACCAGTGCACGCGGTCCGGCTTGCACAGCTGCGCAGCCTCTTCCACCCACTGCGCCAGTTGCTTATGTTTCTTCTGGCTGCTGGTTTCTACTTCCAAGGTAAGACTGGACATAATAGCGTCTCCTCGATCAACGAACTGCGCCCCCAATTACGGTCTGTTCAGACGGCTTACGCGGGCAGAAAGGCGTGGTGAAGAAGGTCAGGCCCTGTCCGTGGCGCCGAGGACGAAGCAGGTATTGTCCCTCATCGGACGTCTGTTTCCAAGTACTACAGAGTCGCGTCCCAAAGTGGTGCCTGCCCGCTCCGTCTCGACCGATTGATTATCCTCGCGCGGCCGGACCCCGCGAAGTGTTTGATATCACAGCGACTTGTGATGTTATGTAGGAGGCTTTGTCGCCGCTCCAATGAAAAAAGAAAAAGAAGAGGAACGGCCCAGATTCCAGCCGCGAAGCGGCGGCACAGGAAAGCCCGGCACGTAAGTGCCGGGTAGGTGACCAGGCGGAGGCCGAGTCCCGCTAGGGACGGCACTCCCGCCGCCTAGCCCTTCCCCACCACCTGCGCTCCCGCCTCCGCCACCACCTCTTCCAGATGCTTCAGCGTCTCCTCGACCGTCAGCGAGTACATCTCCCGCCCCAATCCTTCTCCCGACTCCAGCGCCGTCTTCAAGAAATGTCCGGCAATCTCCTTCGCCAGAGCGTCGGTGATCAACGTTCCGGTCCGCTTCTTGTACTCCACCCACGCCGGATGCGGTAATGCCACCCATACCGGGCGTCCATCCACCAGGAACTTGACGTCCACCGCGTCGGCATGGCGGGTGGCAATGGCAACAATCAGAGCCTCATAAATGCAGTGGACCTGCTTTTTGGTCCAGCGGTCGGTGGCAGTGAAGTTGGTGAACATGGGCGCTCTAGGAAATATATCTCCCGGACCCGGCGTCCGGCAATCGAGACGGTTGCACGCTTTCTTGACGCCGGCACCCAGCCATGCGATACAGTTCAATTTCTTCCGGGGAGAACCAGATGTCAAAGATCCCTTACCTGTGCGTGGTCTTCCTGATGTTCGCGCTGACCGCCACGGCTGCCAATCCCAAACCCCAGCCTCTCCGCTTTGAGATCTCGTTCAGCCAGCAGATGAGCGCCACTCCGCTCGACGGCCACGTCCTCCTCTTGATCTCACACAATGACCAGCAGGAACCGCGCTTCCAGATTGAATTCGACGCTACCGCCTCACAACAGGTCTTCGGCCTGGATGTCGACGGCCTGACCCCGGGCGCGCCAGCCGTCGTCGATTTCGCCACCCTCGGCTATCCTCTCGAAAGCCTTTCCCAGCTTCCCGCCGGCGACTACTGGGTCCAGGGCCTGCTGAACATCTATGAGACCTTCCACCTCAGCGATGGCCGCATTCTCAAACTGCCTCCCGACAAGGGCGAGGGTCAGCACTGGAATATCAAGCCCGGCAACTTCTATAGCAAACCGCAGAAGCTGCACCTCGATCCCAAGGCTGGGCAAACGATTCGACTTGCGTTGACCGAGAAAATCCCGCCGGTCAAGGAAAATGGCGAACAAGTGGACTCAGTCAACGATTGGGGACCGGCCGCCGGCGAAAAGCGCGACCTCAAAGACACGAGGTGGGTCAAGCACGAGAGAATCCAGAGCGCCGTCCTGACCAAATTCTGGGGACGCCCCGTCTATCTCGGCGCCATCGTGCTGCTGCCCGATGGATGGGACGAGCATCCCGAAGTTCACTACCCGCTCGTTGTCGAGCAGGACCACTTCCACCGTGAGCTGCCGCTCTGGATGGCGTTCCAAAGTCAGCCGCCATCCGACAAAATCAAAGGAGGCCCGCGCAAAGCACAAGAAAACGGCTACAAGCTCTACCAGGATTGGACCTCGGGACGCATGCCGCGGGCCATCATCATGACGATTCAGCACGCCAATCCCTACTTCGATGATTCCTACGGGGTGGACTCAGCCAACGTCGGTCCCTACGGCACCGCCATCACCCAGGAACTCATTCCTTACATCGAGAAGAAGTACCGCGCGCTCGGCGAAGGCTGGGCCCGCGTCGTATTCGGCGGCTCCACCGGTGGATGGGAAGCCCTCAGTTCACAGGTCTTCTATCCCGACTTCTACAAAGGCGCCTGGGTCTTTTGCCCCGACGTAGTCGATTTCCGCGCCTACGTCACCACCAACCTCTACGAAGACAAAAATGCCTACTGGGTCGACGGCCCCTTTGGACGAGTTCCGCGCCCAGCTTTCCGCCAGGCCGACGGCCTCGTCCTTTCAACCATGGAGATCATGAACCGCTACGAGCTCGTCTTCGGCACGAAAACTCGGTCGGGCGAGCAGTTCGATATCTGGGAAGCGGTCTTCAGTCCTGCCGGAAAAGACGGCTACCCGGCGCGCATCTTCGACAAGCGCACGGGCGACATTGATCGCGAAGTCGCCAAGTACTGGCAGGAACATTACGACCTTAGCCACATCATGCAGCGCGACTGGAAAACCCTCGGCCCCAAGCTGGCCGGTAAGATGCACTTCTACGTTGGCGAGTCCGACAGCTTCTACCTCGACCGCGCCGTCCACCTGATGAAAGACTGGTTGGAAAAGACCACCGACCCGTACTACCGCGGCAGCTTCGAGTTCGGCATGCGCAAGCCGCACTGCTACTCGGGCGAATTCGAGACGGGCGTCGGATTATTGCAGCACTACCTGCCCCAGATGATCGAACACATGGAAGAAACCGCTCCCAAAGGCGCGGATGTGAAGAGCTGGAAATACTGATGCTCCCCATTCACCACGGTGACACAGAAGCGTGAGTGTGGAAGAGCCGGCCTTTAGGTGTCCAGTCCCATGACATCCTTTACAAAGTGTTCCGGGACATCCTTTACACTCCGAGCCCGAGAGAACGGGCCTGGAGTGCAGCGAACGGCCCTTGAGAAAGGGCGAGGATGGCCTGGAGAACGACCAACATGCAGGACTGAAGCGGTACCAGGCGAATGGAATCCGCGGGGTGCAGGAGAAGAGTCGGCGGCCGCGGCATAGTCCGGGGCGGACGGCGACGGCGCTGGAGGAGCGCGTCGTGGAGTTGCGGCGGGAGCGGCCCGATTGGGGAGCGCGCAAGATACGGTACCTGCTGCAGCGGGAGGGAATCCAGCTTCCCGGCAGCACCATTCATCGCATTTTCTTGCGCTACGATCTGGTTCGCGACTGCGATCGACAGCCGTTGGCGGCAAAGCGCTTTGAGCGGGAGCAACCGAACCAGCTCTGGCAGATGGACTTCAAAGGTCCCAAGGGATGGAATCAGCCGGTGGGACCGTTGTCGGTGCTGGATGATCACAGCCGTTACGCGGTGGCGTTAGAGAGCACCGGCAGTACGCAAGCTCGTGGCGTGCGCGCCGTGCTGGAGCGGGTTTTCGCGGAAGCGGGAGTACCCGACCAGATGCTGATGGATCACGGAACGCCGTGGTTTAACACCCAAGGACGACTGGGCTGGAGCCAGTTCACGGTGTGGCTGATGGACCAGGACATCGCCCTGTACTTCAGCGGCCGCCAGCATCCGCAAACCCAGGGCAAGGTAGAGCGCTTCCATCGCAGCTTGACGGCGGCGCTATTGCGACGAGGCACGCCGGAAGAACCACAACGCCAAACCTGGTTGGACGCATTCCGGCAGGAATACAACTGCGTGCGGCCGCATGAGGCCTTGCACATGAGAACGCCGCACCAAGTCTGGCAGAAAAGTTTGCGGCCGTATCGCGAGCAGTCGACGGCTTGGCAGTACGCATCGGGCAGTGAAATCAAGGAGGTTGACAGTATCGGCCAGTTCCGGATCGCCGGTCGCCGGCACTACATCAGCAAGGCATTGGCGGGGCGAGAGGTGGGACTGCTGGAAGTGGATCAGCGCATCTTGGTCTTCTATCGCCAAACCCTGGTCTGCGAGTTAGACCCGCTGCAGCCGCGATCCATCGCCGCAGCCAGCGAGTAGAACCACCAGACGAGTGTAAAGGATGTCCCGGAACGCTTTGTAAAGGATGTCATGGGACTGGACACCTTCAGGGCCGCGTAAGCTTCAGCCCCGGTGGTCGCCTTTCCTCGGCAAATTGAGTTTTTCCGCAGCCTGTTGGGCTTCAGGCTCTAGCTTTCGGGTCTAGGCCGCGGCTTCTTGGATCGACTGTTTAGTCCCCGCGATCATTCCATTCAGCATCTTTCCGACTTCCTCGGTGTGTTGGAGGAGCTCTCCAGGTGAGGTCAGGTAGCCAAGCGATTCGGCAATCTGCAACTGCGTCTCTATCTCGAACAGGGAGCCTCTCGCACGGTTCAGGAACTGCAAGAGTTCCTTGTCTGAAGCTCGGCCCTTGCCCTCGGCGATATTGCTGGCCACGGAGACCGCGGCGCGGCGAAGCTGGGATGAAAGCCCGTACATTTCATGACCGGAAACTTCTGCGTTACGCGATAAGTACTTACCGTAAGCTCCATCGCACTCTGCCATACCTTGAGGTCCCGATACGTGCCGCTCATTGTCCATCTCCTTCCAACATCGGTAGAAGGCTAGCCGAGGGGACTACAGGAGACAGTGACGAAAGCACGAGCAAATTGTGACGTTTCCGGCTTGAACAAAGAAGGCCCCGAATCCAAGGATTCGGAGCCTGAAGCCTGAAACCTGAAGCCTAAAGCCTAAAGCCTAAAGCCTAAAGCCTGAAGCCTACCTACCACCGCAGCCGCAACGAAAACTGAAACTGCCGCGGATCGGACGCTGACGTTGCTTTCTGGCCGCTGTTCCAGAGCGGGTTCACGTCGAGCACGTTGAACTTGTTGATGAGGTTGAACGCATCCATCCTGGCTTCGAACGCGACGCGCTCGCCCAGCGGAATACGCTTCGAAATGCCGAGGTCGATGAAAATGTTGTGCGGCTTTGTCCCGGCATTGCGTCCGAGATTGCCGGTCAATGTGCCATCCAGGAAGCAAGCGGGAATCAGGTAGCCGGTGGGCGAATGCCGCGAGGGGGCGGCGGTGTCGCCGCAGGAGTTAGTGGCTCCGCTGGCGGCCGTCAGCGGGCGGTCGGTGGTGGTGCCGAAGTCGAAGTTGCGGTCGGCGCCTGTAATGATGTTGAAGGGGCGGCCGGAAACAACCTCAATCATCGGCGCGATGGTCCAATCGCTGAACAGCTTGCGCGCGAAGCCGTTCCCCAGGCTCCCGGTCTGGTAGACCCCGCTGAAAACGAAGCGATGGCGCTGGTCAAACAGCGAAGTGGAGCGGTCGGCGCCAGGGTTGTGGTTGTCCTGGGGCGAGAGCGGTGACTGCAAGTCCGTGGAATCGTCAATGGCGTGCGACCAGGTGTAAGAAGCCAGAAATTCATAGTGCTGGCCGAAGCGCTTGCGCAGGTTGGCAGTGAGGCCGTGATAGACCGAGCTGCCACTAGAGAAATTCGTCGGCATATCGCTAAAGGGGACACAGTTTGCCAGGGTGGTCGGGTCGCAGTCGGCGCGGATGCCGTCCGCTTGCAGGATTTGCAGGGCTAGTCCAACACAGGGAGCCGCGGCCGGGTTTAGCAGCAGCGCCTGGGCCAGAGCTGGGTTCAGACCCGAGGGGCGGAAGAAGTTCCCCAGAGCTGCCGCAATCCAGGGTCGTCCGCCTTCATCAAAACCGCAGGGCACACCGGTCGCGCCGACGCCGGTCGGTCCAAATTGGGCGGCGCCGGAGGTGGGATCACCCAGCGCAACTTGCCAGTTGGCGAGCAGGGGCCCGGGCAGTACCGCGTTGGCGTTGATGGGGCGGTTGTTGTGGCGTCCACCGTTGAAGTTGTATTCCAGACCGAGCGACAGGTTGTGGCCCAGGTCTTGCTCGAACGTGAGGTTCGCCTGGTGGGACTGGGCGTACTGGAACTTCTTCGCCGTGGGGAAACCGAAAGGCAGGAAGGCGAGCGGCACCGGCGCCGCCGGGTTCAGGAAGGCCTGACCGACAAAAATGGAAGGCGCGTTGGGAGCAGGGTTAAAGCGCTGTTCATCGGGCAAGTAGTTAAAGGCCGACGGCAGACACCCCAGCAGTCCCTGGAATGCGTTGCTGGCATTCAGGTTGGAAAGCGTAGCGTTACATGTTCCCGGGGCGCCCGGAGTCAGAACAAGCTGTGGCGCCTGGGATGCATCGGCTACGTCGGAGTCGAAGGCGAGAGCCAGCAGCGGGTGATCGTAGAACATGCCGTAGGAGGCTCGGATCACGCTCTTGCCGTTGCTGTGGGGATCCCAGGCCAGCCCAATGCGGGGGGCGAAGTTATTAAAATCGCGCGGAATACCCTGGGTAATTCCGAGTGAATCCTGTGCCGTCTGCGAAAGAGAGTTGATGGCACGGAAGGTGGGAGTAAATTCGACGTCGTAACGCACGCCATAATTAAGTGTCAGGTTCGACCGGACGCGCCAACTGTCCTGCAGGAAGGCCCCGGCGGTCGTGTTGGAGAAGGCGTCATGGGGACCGCCAACTCCTTGAATGAAGTTCGAGGGAATACCGGCGCCATAGGCCTGAACCGGGCTGAAGGCTGGTGTCCCCGCGACGATGGTCTGCTGGCCAAAGTTGTAGATGCCGCCGAAATTCACCGTAAAGTCGGCAGTAAGCGGAATGAAATTTCCGTCGATTCCGAACTTGATGTTGTGCGTCCCTTTGGACCAGGAAAAGTTGTCGGTTACCTGGTAGCGCTGTTCGGTGCGTTTGACGAACGAGAAAGGTTCGCGCCCAAAGAACGCGAAGCCGGGAATGTTCACGGCAACATTGCCGCCACCCGGCGCGCGGGAGAAGCTGTAGAGCAAACCTCGGCGGGCGTATTGGAAGCGAAATTCGTTGATCTTGTTGTTGCCGATCGTCCACTGATCCTGCCCCAGAATGGACCAGTCGTGGTAGTTCTGGACGGAAGTGCGCGATAAGGAATTCTGGCCGAAGTTCTGCGGGCCCTGCGCTTGCACCTGGATACCGGTTTGGTCGCTGGGGCTTACGCCGCCGCGCAGCGAGAGGCGGTTATCGTTGCTGAAATTGTGATCCAGGCGAAGCGAGTAGAGATCGGTACGCTCGGAAACCGGAAAATTTCCGATCAGGCTCTTCAACGGCACAAAAGACTCAGGCACAAAACAGGGGGGGGCCTGGCAGGAGGTCGGAAAACCGCTCGCGCCACCCCCAAAAGCGGGAGGACCGGGCCAGACGCCGTCCAGCGCCATTCCCGAAGATCTGCCCAGAAGAACCACATACTGGGCTATTCCAGGCGTGCCTGGAGGAACAACGCTGAGAAAGGCGGCCTGATCCGGGGTTGCTTGAATCACAAACGCTTGTGGCGGCAGGGCCAGAAACGCTGAAGCATCAAACGGCGAAAGCCCGAAGTTGCCCTGCCCAATGGACGAAAACCCCGTCTCCTGCCGCCAGGTTCCTTCCCAGGAGAAGAAGTAGAAGGTCTTATCCTTCCTGAGGGGACCGCCAAACGTCACACCGGCCTGGGTGCGCGTATAGGCTGGGTCGGAGACGGTGGAAAAGGGGTTGATGGCCTGGAACTTGCGGTTGCGGAGGTAGCCGTAGGCGCTGCCGTGGAAAAGGTTGGTTCCCGTCTTGGTGGCGATATTGACCACACCGCCGGAGGCGCGCCCGTATTCGGCCGCATAGCCGTTGGTTTGGATTTGAAATTCCTGTACCGCTTCCTGCGAGACGGTGGAACGGATGCCGTTGGTGGAATTGTCCACGGCGTCGGCGCCGTCCACGTTGACCAGGTTGGAGCGGGCTCGCTGACCGCTCATGTTGAGACCTGAACCAGGAGCGGCGCCGATGGAGGGCGCGGTATCGCGCGCCAGGCGCGAATCCGTCAGGGCGAAGTTGATGTAGTTGCGGCCGTTGATGGGCAGATTGGCGATACGCTGCTCGTTGATGGTGTCGGTGGAGGAGGACCGTTGCGTTTCGACCAGTTCCGCCTCCGAACTCACGGTGATGGTTTCCTGCGCACCAGCCACCGAAAGTGCGATGGGAAGTTCGCGCATTTGTCCGATGTTGACGATCTGATCTCTGGCCTCAACCTTGGCGAAGCCGGGAGCGTCGACCCGCACGGTATAGGTACCGGGAGGCAGGGCCAGCAGGCGGTACTCGCCATCCACGTTGGTGTTGGTGGAGCGTTCGAAAGCGCGCGCCTGATCGCGGGCCGTGACGGTGGCGTTGGCAACTGCGCCTCCTTTGGGATCCTTGACGGCGACGTGGAGTTCTCCGGTGGCCACGCCCTGGGCGAATGCCAACTGACGAACCAGGGCGAACAGGACGGCGAAACAGAACAGACGCAAGGTGGCTTTCATAAAGTCTCCTGGGTCTCCCGCGGAACGTGCGCAGGCGGGAAGCGAAGTGTGCGGTCTATTGCCTAACACTTGAACGTCGAGCACGTTTTCAGGATCGGATTACCGCTGGTTTGTACATCAGAGTGGGGCATTAACGCAAGCGGTAAGGTGGTTAGCCGAACCAGGACTCAGGTCACAGGTGTCAGGTTCTCAGGAAAACCGCGGCGGGCTTGCGACCTGGGAGCTGAGATCTGAGCAGGGGCAAAGGACGGTTCGGAGCACCAATCCGTGCGGCATTGCTATTGCCGAAAGGTTTCTTTAGATTGCTATTCGGTTAGGGCCTCGACATGAGTGTTGAAAAGTACAACGGACATTCCATGACCGGTGAGTTGTTGCGGGTGCTGGTGTGCCCGCCACGCCACGCCGGCTGGGACCGTCCGGATCGAGTCGCCGCATGGCGGGACCTCGGATTTCAACATGCGCCAGATTTTCCGGCGGCGCAGGCGCAGCATGACACTTTGTGCAGGCTGTTGAGGGACGCGGGCGCGGAGGTGATCTGTCTGCCGCCAGACGATTCGCTGACGCTGGACTCTGCGTACGCGCACGATGCTTCGCTGCCGACCGATCATGGCCTGATCCTGATGAATCCCGGCAAGAAGAACCGGGTGCCGGAGGCGCAGGCACACGCGAAGGTCTCCTTTCAGGCGGGCATTCCCATTTTGGGAGAGATCCGTTCGCCGGGGAGTTCTGAGGCCGGCGACATGGTTTGGCTTGATTCCCGAACACTTCTCATCGGTTGCGGATATCGCACGAACCAGGCCGGGATTGAGCAGATGCGCTCGCTGTTCGCCCCGAAAGGAGTCGAAGTGCTGTCTGCGCCCTTACCGTATGGAGCCGGTCCTTCGGCCTGTCTGCATCTGATGTCGCTGATGAGCATGCTGGATGAACGCACCATTCTGGTGGATCTGCCCTGGCTGAGCGTGGAGACCGTGGAGTTGCTGAAAGCGAGAGGCTTCCGCCTGGTCGAGATTGACGGCACGGAACGCGATTCGCTGGCTTGCAATGTGCTTTCTCTCGGGGGCAAGCGGCTGATCGCGCTCGAAGAAAACGCCGGAACGAATCAGCGGCTGCGGAACGCAGGATTCGATGTCCGGACGTTTGCGGGTTCCGAGCTCTGCATCAACGGCTCGGGTGGTCCTACGTGCCTGACGCGGCCGTTGCTGCGGGGCTGAACTGAAGCTTCACGCAGCCTGCACAGGGGCACATGCCCTCACCCGCCCGGCCGGGCGCAGCTCGACCGCCTGACGGGCGGGAAGGGACGTGTACCTCGCCCATCCAGGCTCGTGTCCGGGCCTATTCCGTAGGAGTACAATCGGCCGGTTCAGCCAGATCGGACGAGCCTGGAAAGTACGGACCACACGGGTGCCCGGCAATGGAGTGGGCCATTCACGTCGCGGACGGAAGCTCCCTGGAGCACTGCGACGACTTTCTCGCGCGCCCGTCCTGGAGCTCTGAACTTCCGTTGAGCGATTTGCAGGCCGCAGCGGCGGATGTGGTCCAACGGGTGGCCGGACCGGTTCGCCCGCAGCGTGTCTACTTGGGCAACGAATTCTGCCAGCACCTGATCCCGGTGCGCGAGCGGTTCTCCAAAGTGTGTTGCGAACTCTGGGAACGCGGCTTGGCGATCACCTTCCTGACGCCGCCGGTCACCGACGCGGGCCTGGACAAGCTCCGGTCTCTGTTTGCCTGGCTCGCCGCCCAGGCACACAGTGTGGAAGTGGTATTTAACGACTGGGGCACACTGCAGGTGTTGCACGAAGAGTTTGTCACGTTGCGGCCAGTTCGGGGGCGCCTCTTGAACAAAACTATGCGGGATCCGCGCGTCACCCCCCTGTACAACGCGCCGGACGCCCCGGACGGCATCCGCGCTTCCATGCAGCCCGGCGGGCTCGATATGCCTTCGCTGCAGCGCCTGCTTCGCCGCTATGGGGTCGAGACGGTGGAGCTGGACATCCTGCTTCAAGACTCAATCTCGGGCCTGAACCGGCTCCCATTTCAGGTGGCGTTTTACTTCCCCTATGGCTTTGTGACCACGGGACGGCAATGCATGGCTGGTGCGCTCCATCTCAAGGAGAGTGAGCGGTTTCAGCCCACGCAGCGGTGTCAGCACGAGTGCCGGCTCTACTTTACGGAACATCGTTTCGTGGGCACCACTCTGCCCACCGACGGCACGGCGTTCTATCAACGCGGAAACACTTTTTTCTACTGCCCCCCTACCGAAGTGCTGGAACACTTCTTGCTGGGAGCGGAGGCCAAAGGGGTGGCCCGGGTGATCTACCAGCCGGACTTGCCCATGTGAGCACGATGAAAATTCTGGCGCCCTTGAATTCGCCCGCGGAAACCGAGATGCTCCTGGCCAATGGGGCGGAGGAACTCTATTGCGGGCTGGTGCCGGAAGAATGGGTGGCTCGTTACACCGGCGCCATCTGGCTGAACCGGCGCAGCCCAGCCGGCGGAAACCTGCGCACCTTCTCCGATCTTGCACGCGTCGTGCAACAGGCCCACGGCCGTTCGGTTCCCGTATTTGTGACCTTGAACGCTCAGAGCTACACCGCCGAACAACTGCCACTGGTACTGGATCTCGCCCGCCGCTATGTGGAGGACGCTGGCGTGGATGCGCTGATCGTCTCC
>JACQDD010000207.1 GCA_016201265.1 Terriglobales bacterium
CTCGACGCGCAGGGCAGGGTTTACGTCTCCGACCGGGAAAACCGGCGCATCGAGATCTTTGACTCCAACGGGAAGTTTCTGAACCAATGGGCGAATGTAGGAGGCTTCTCCGGGCTTGCCATCACCAAGGACCAGCGGATCTGGGCGGCGGGAGGCAATCGCGTGGTCCTGCTGAACCTGGAGGGGCAGGTCCTGGGAAGCCTGGCCCCGCCGGGCAACCTGCCGGGCCAGGTGGGCGCGGCCCACGGCGTCGCCGCGACCGATGCCGGAGAGGTGTACGTGGCCGAGCTCAACTGGCGAGTGCAGAAGTTCGTGAAGCCGTGAGGCCGCGCTGGCCAACCGAGTGGGTGTACTCTGTAAGTCATCGAGGGCGCGCCGGGTGTCGGGCGGCGACCCGGAAAGGCAACTATGACAAAGAGAGTCCTTCTCTGCTGCGTGCTGGTTTTCCCTGCGCTCGAAGCGCAGAATCACCTGACCACCACCGCGACCCAGCGTTATTTCAACGTGGTCCGGAGGAACCTGGAGGCGAGCGCCGATGTGATGCCCGCGGAAAAGTACAGCTTCCGGCTCACGGAGGGCCAGATGACGTTTGCCGAGTGGCTCATCCACTCCACGCAAAGAAACTACAGCGACTGCGCGGCGCTCAAAGGGGAAAGCACTCCCGAGGCTGAGCGGCAGGCGGCCAAGCTAAAGGAGAAGGCCGAGGTGAGCAAGGCCTTGAAGGACTCGTTCGCCTACTGCGCCGGCGCGCTCGAAACCATGGACGACCAGAAGGCCATTTCCTCGGATCCGGTGAGCTACGCCTTCCTGCACCTCGTCGTGCACAACAACGAGATCTACGGCAACATCGTGGGATACCTGCGAGCGAGCGGCATCGTTCCGCCGTCCACGGCGGCCCGGGCAGCCCAGAAGGCCCAGAAGAAGAACTGAGTCCTTTCAGTATCACCACTCCAGGCGCAAACCGAGGTCGATCTCGCGGGTGGCCGGCTCGCCGTTTAAGACGCGGGCCATGGACACGATGGTCCCTACCGTGCCCCGGGAACTGATGTTAGCCCGCGGGACAGCAAAGTTGGGGTGATTGAGAGCATTCACCATGATGAGGCGGAACTGAAGTCGTGTCTTTTCTCTCAGGTTGAAATACTTCATCAGCGAAAAATCCAGGTTACGGATGCCGGGGCCTTCCAGGATGTTCAGCCCCGTGTTGCCGAAACGGCCCACGCTGGCGGGACTCCGGCAGATTGGATCGGTGTTGGGGCACCCTGGGATGGCGAAAGCCGCATCGTCAAACCAATGCTGAATGGTGCGCTGGCTGGTGGGAAGACTCCCATTGCCGATGCGGTCCGGACGGCCGCCAAAGGTAGCCGTGTTGGAGGGATCGAAGCTTGAAAAACCGGGAGTGAAAAACTGCCCGGATTGCAGGTTGACATTCCAGCCGGTTTGCCAGCCAGCCAGCGCCCCTTCGACCCAGCGATTGGCGCCACTGAGGAAGCGCTGATTTCGTCCAAAGGGGAGCACGTAAACCGCGTAACCAAAGGCGCGGTGCCGCAACACCAGTCCGTTGTTGGCTTTCTCCACGCGGCGGTTGAACTGGTCTTGCAGCACTTGGCCGCCGAAAGAAGCGCCGCCTCCGCCTGAGTCCTGCGTATCGGTCAGATCCCGCGCCCAGGTCCAGCCGGCGCCGAAGGAGAGATTCTTCCCGTGCTTCTTGGTCGCCGCGACTTCCAGGCCGCTGTAGAACTCGTTTCCGCCGTTATCCGACCAGATGACCTGGTTGTAGAGCGGGTAAGGCCGGCGGCTGGCTGAGAACGGAACCGTGCTGGCAGCCAGCTCATTCAGGTTGTAGCGATAGACCAGGTTCACGCTTCGAACCCCCACATAGGAAACTCGCAGACCGACCTCGGCCACCTGCCGCTCGACCGTCAGGTTCCACTGCTGCGTGTACGGGTTCTTCAGGTGCGGGTTCTTACCTTGAACGTTCTGCGTGCCCGCTGCGCCAACCGCCGAGGACAAGAACGGTTCCGGAAAACTGAATCGCGGCACGCCATTCGTGATCGAGTTGATGAAAGTGGCGCTGCCCGCAAAAGGCCCGCCCCCCATGTCCCGGGCCAGGGGCCTGTAAATGAGGTTGCCGTAAATTCCATAACCGCCGCGGATAACCGTGTTCCCGCTGCCGAACGGTTTATAGGCAAAACCAAAGCGCGGCTGGAAGGAGTTCTTTTGAAAATCGACCAGAGAGTCCGTCGGGTAACCGGCCTTGGATGCGGTCTCGATGGGGATATTCGATGGAAAGTACGGATTGACCCGGGAGACAGCGCTATCCGGGATGACCAGGGCGCCCGTTTTCGGATCGAAGCTGAAGATCGCTCCGAACTGGTGGTAGAAGGGACCGGGCAGCTCCCATCGCAACCCGTAATTCAGCGTGAGCTTGCGATTGACTTTGAACTGGTCCTGGGCGAACACGCCCCAGGTCGTGGCCCGCAGGTAACGCGGCGGAGTGGGGGCGGCCAACTGGGTTGTTTGCGGGATTCCCAGCAAGAAATCCGCGTACCCAAAGCCGCTCCAGGCGCCCGTAAAGTTATATCCGCCGTAAACCAACGAGGTGATGGCCGTCTCGTTCAATCGGTCCCGGATCGCGTCGAACCCGAATTTCAGGAAATGACTTCCGCGGGTCCAACTCAGATTGTCGATCCACTGCAGCGTGGTACTGGGATTATTGAAGTAGGAATCGCCGGCGCCGTCGTAGTCGATATAGGTCACGGGATCGATCCTGAAGGCCGGCGCATTGTAGATGCCGGTCGCGGTGACCCCCTTAATGCCGAACTGTTGAAT
The DNA here is from genome assembly GCA_016201265.1 of Terriglobales bacterium. Classification (GTDB taxonomy): domain Bacteria; phylum Acidobacteriota; class Terriglobia; order Terriglobales; family Acidobacteriaceae; genus Acidiflorens. Next base: position 2,830 of record JACQDD010000207.1, read on the forward strand.
CAAGTCGCTACCAACCCCGTCGATGTGATAGCTGTTGCGGTGGTAGGTCACACCCGTGCGAAACTCATTGAGCAGCGCTGGAGTGAAGGTGTGGGTCCACGACGCGATAGCGCTGTGGCCGTAACGATTCTGAGCGACGTGGCCGATGATCGGGACGAGGTCCGTGTAGTCGAGGGGCATCCGCCGCCAGCTCACGCGGCCGAAGACGACATCGCGGGCGGTCACGTTATAGTCGGCGCGGACATCGAACATATTGAAGCGGGTGAAACCGGTGGTGCCCACGTACTGCTGCCGGAAGTTGCCGGATTGCAGCCCTGGAGGACCGAAGTTGGGCAGCGGGAAAACGGCGTCCTGGATCTTCTTGGAAACGACGCTAATCCGAGCGTCAGGAATCATGTTACCCGGAAATGGCTGGCCTGTAGAGGGGTCGGTGATGGAACGCAGGCCGCTGAAGTCCCCTCTCCGCCATCCGGGAAGCGGTACGTCACTGATCATGAGGGTCCGGGCGGATTCACGCGAACCCTCATAGTCGCCGAAAAAGAATGCTTTGTTCTTGTTGATCGGCCCACCAAGGCTGCTGCCGAAGCTGTTATAAACCCGGAAG
>JACQDD010000208.1 GCA_016201265.1 Terriglobales bacterium
ATCGCGACCTGCTGAAAACCAGGATGAAAATCACAGCCTATAATCAGCATGACGTTGGCTCCTTCTCGGAGAGCCTTGGTCTGTTCATCGCAACCAATCTACTCGCTGCGACGAGCCAACGTCGTTATCCAATCAAGCGAGGCGAAGGACCTGGTTGCCCCGCTCCATCCGGCGCAGATCGCACCTTACTTCGGCTGCTTATCCACCATCAGCACACCGCCCGAGGCGTAACTCTCTTTCGACACCTCGTGGAACGCAACCACAATGGCTTCCCGCCGAGCGCCCGCTTCTTCCACCATCGCATCGGTAATGCGCTGCGCGATTTTTCGTTTCTGATCAGCCGTGCGGCCTGTGAGCATGGTGACTTGAACTAGCGGCATTCTGCCCTCCTGATCCGCGAAGATCCGCGTTAATCCGCGGAAAAGAAGTTATTGCGCCAATTCGTATCCCGCAAAGAAGAAGCTCATTTCAAAGCGGGCCGTGTCTTCCGCATCTGAGCCATGGATCGCGTTGTGTTCGATGCTGCTGGCCCACTTCTTGCGGATGGTGCCCTCTTCGGCATTCGCCGGATTGGTCGCGCCCATCAGCTTGCGCAGGTCGGCGATGGCGTCCTCCTTCTCCAGCGCCAACACTACGATCGGGCCACTCGACATGAAGTCGGTTAGCGAGTTGTAGAACGGCCGGCTCGCATGCACGGCGTAGAAATGTTCCGCCTGGTGCTTGGAGATTTCCAGCATCTTCATAGCTAGGATGCTGAAGCCGTTCTTCTCGAACTGCTCGATGATGTCTCCGACCGCGTTCTTCTTGACCGCGTCCGGCTTGATGATAGTGAGAGTGCGTTGCAGTGTTTTCATGAATTCAGTTCTCAGTTCCCGGTTCTCAGTTCTCAGTGGCAAATTGGCATATGGCGCCTAACGTTTAGCCAGGGCTCTGACTTCCACTACCCGGACAAAGCTAAGTGCTAAATGCTAAATGCTAACGGCTGCTTTTCCCAGCGCTGCCGCCAGCGTCTCGCCGATGTCGGCCGGAGACTTCGCCACCTTGATCCCCGCTTTCTCCATGGCAGCAATCTTCTCGGCTGCCGTGCCCTTGCCGCCGGAAATGATTGCGCCGGCATGGCCCATCCGCCGTCCCGGAGGCGCGGTCTGCCCGGCGATAAAGCCCACCACCGGCTTCTTCATGTGCGACTTCACGAACTCCGCGGCGGTTTCTTCCGCGCTGCCGCCAATTTCGCCGATCATGACAACGGCTTCTGTCTGCGGATCGCGGTTGAACAGGTCGAGCGCGTCGACGAAATTCGTCCCGACGATTGGATCGCCGCCAATGCCGATCGCCGTCGACTGCCCGATGCCGCGCCGCGTCAACTGGTGCACCGCCTCGTAGGTGAGCGTCCCCGAGCGCGACACAATCCCCACGTTACCTTCTTTATGAATGTGCCCCGGCATGATGCCGATCTTGCACTTGCCCGGCGAGATGATGCCGGGACAGTTCGGCCCGATCAGCCGCGAGCGCCGGTTCTGCAGGAATTCCCAGGCGCGCACCATGTCGAGTGTGGGTATGCCCTCGGTGATGCAGACGATCAGATCGAGTTCCGCGTCGGCCGCTTCCATGATGGCGTCGGCGGCGTACGGCGGCGGGACAAAAATCACCGTGGCATTGGCTCCGGTCTTGTCGGCAGCCTCTTGCACGGTGTTGAAGATCGGCCAGCCCTCATGCGTCGTCCCGCCCTTGCCCGGAGTAACGCCGCCCACAATCTGCGTTCCATACGCCGCACAAGCCTTGGCATGGAATGTTCCTTCCTTGCCCGTCAGGCCTTGCACAACCAATCTCGTTCTTTTATCAGCCAGAATTGCCATGATTGCTCTCTCTTAAGAACCGCTGTTCGCTATTCGCTTCTCGCCGCTAGCTTCGAGCCGCTGCGACAACCTTATCCGCCGCATCCTTCATCGTTTCGGCGATCGTAAAGTTCAGGCCCGACTCCTTCAGGATTTTCTTGCCTTCCTCCACGTTGGTGCCTTCCAGGCGCAGTACGATGGGCAGCTGGATGTGCGTTTTCTTGGCTGCCTCGACCACACCGGTGGCGAGCGTATCCACGCGCAGAATGCCACCAAAAATATTGATCAGCACCGCGCGGACATTCTTGTCGCTGAGCAGGATCTCGAATGCGTTCGCCACCTGCTCGGCACTGGCGCCACCGCCTACATCCAGGAAATTGGCCGGCATGCCGCCCGCGCACTTGATGATGTCCATCGTGGACATCGCCAGGCCCGCGCCATTCACCATGCAGCCCACGTTGCCGTCGAGCTTGATGTAGTTCAGGCTGTGCTTCGACGCCTCGACCTCGAGCGGATCTTCTTCGGTGATGTCGCGCAGGTCACGGATGTCCGGGTGCCGGAAGAGCGCGTTGTCGTCGAAGTTCATCTTCGCATCGAGCGCGAAAATGCGGCCATCGGTCGTCGTGATGAACGGATTGATTTCAACCAGCGATGCGTCGGTTTCGAGGAACGCGCGATACAGGCTAGTAAGAAACTTCACCGCGGGATTGACCTGCGCTCCGCTCAACCCGAGCGCAAATGCGATCTTGCGTGCCTGAAACGGTTCCAGCCCCATGCCAGGATCGATGTATTGCTTGAGAATCGCTTCAGGCCGCTCGGCCGCAACCTGCTCGATCTCCATGCCCCCCGCTGCCGACGCCATGAATACTGGCTTGCCCTCGCCGCGATCAACCAGGATGCCGAGGTAGAGCTCCTTCTCGATAGGCAGTGTCTCTTCGACCAGCAGGCGGCGAACGATGCGGCCTTCCGGTCCCGTCTGGTGCGTAACCAGTTTCATGCCCAGCATTCGACCGGCGATCTCGCTGGCCTCCGCCACCGATTTCGCGATCTTCACGCCGCCGCCTTTGCCGCGTCCGCCAGCATGGATCTGCGCCTTCACTACCACGCCCGTCGCGCCGGAGTCGAACAGCCCTTTCGCTGCCGCCTCGGCTTCTTCGTGCGTCAGCGCCATCATCCCGCGCGGCACGGTCACGCCAAACCGCTTCAGGATTTCTTTTCCCTGATACTCATGAATTTTCATAATGATTCCAAAAACCGTCGCTGGTCGTTCGTCGTTCGCGATCTCGCCGAGGCAAACGCTGCCAAATGAAACTCCCGGGAGGGACTCGTGCTTGCGGCTTCAAACAGTGTGCAGCAAACTTATGATTTTATAGAAGGCTGACGGATTGGCGCAAACGCCAGAGGTCACAAGGGGACGTGATCGGTGCTAACCTTCTTTGGAACGCATGATCACCGACGTCCTCCATCGCCTCGCCAACCACCGCCAGTCGCTCTCCCGCCACGAGGCGCGCGACGTAATGACCGAGGTGCTCACCGGACTGTGCACCGATGCCCAGATCGCGGCCCTGCTGGTGGCGCTGCACATGAAGGGCGAGACGGTCGAAGAGATCGTCGGCTTCGCCGAGGCCATCCGGGCGGCGGCTACGCCACTCGAATTGCACAAAAATTCCACCCTTGACGTCAGCGACACGGAGAGGGATGCCCTAGTCGACACCTGCGGCACTGGCGGCGATACCAGCGGCACCTTCAACATCTCGACCGCGACCGCGCTCGTCGCGGCCGGCGCCGGAGTGCGCGTGGCCAAGCACGGCAACCGCAGCGTTACCTCGAAGTGCGGCTCGGCCGACGTCATGGAAGCGCTCGGCGTGAACATCAACCTCCCACCCGCGCGCATTGCCGCGTGCCTCGATCAGGTAGGGATCGCATTTCTGTTTGCCCCCGCGATGCACTCGGCGATGAAGTACGTGCAACCCGCTCGCCGCGAACTGCGCCTGCGCACGGTTTTTAATTTGCTCGGGCCCCTGACTAATCCCGCGCGGGCAACCTGTCAGGTGGTCGGAGTGTATTC
>JACQDD010000209.1 GCA_016201265.1 Terriglobales bacterium
AGGCCTGCGCCGCTGACGACGACTTCGGCATAGACTTCCGGGGTGATCGTGATGGCTTGATAGAGCTGAGGCAATAACTCCAGCCGCCCGATCTTGGCCAGGGTGATGAGCGGTGACGAATCGGAAACGACCCTCACGAGCGGAGCTTCGCCAAGGTACGCCGGTCTTCTTCCAACTGTTCCAGACCGTAGTTAAGGGGTGGGACACCGTGAGCGGCGGCGAAATCCATGAACGCAGCCAGGGGCGTAGCGCAGAGCTCGGCCGCCCGTCCTATGGAAACTGTTCCTTCACGGAAGAGTTCCAAAGCGATAAGCTTGGCGGCTTCCTGGGAAACGTTGCCTTGATCGAGCTTGGCGGCCGAGACAAGATCGGCCGGCAATTCCAGGTTCACGGTAACCATGTTCTTAACCTAGCCCAGATCGGCCCGTTTGTCACCTGGAACCAACCCCACCTCGGCCAGATCCAGCGAGCCCGTGACGGCCCACCGGCCGGACCTGCTAGAATCGCCTCATCGATGAGGCGTGATCCCCAGGAATATGAAGAGAGCGATGTCGAGTTGATCTACATCGCCGCCAAGGTGGACGAAGCCCAACGCGTGGAAGCCATCCTGGAGGAGCAGGGAATCGACTACGCCATCGAGGTCGATCAGTACCGCTCCGGCGTGATGTTCGCGTCTACACGCGCCGGGGCCTTCTTCTACGTCCCCGTGGAATCCGCCCCCCGCTCCCGCCAGGCCCTGGTGGAGAGTGGTTTCAAGGTTGTAGGGTAAGCCGCCACCCGCCACTCGCCACTCGCCACCGCCCCCTCCACCAGCTCCGCCAGCGCCCGGATAAAGCGTGGGGAATCGTTCAGCCCCGGCATCATCTCGAACTGCTCGATGCCGCAGCTCGCCGCGTGTTCCCGCGCATCGATGTTGATCTCGCTCAGCGTCTCCACGTGGTCGGAGACGAACGCGATGGGCACGATGAGCAGTTTCCGGGCGCCCCGCGCGGCCAGCTCTTCAATCGTTTTGTCGAGCGGCGGGTCCAGCCACCGCGCACCCCCCACCTTGCTCTGGTAACAGAGATGGGCCGGCAGCCCCCATCCGCCGCGCTCCAGCACCAGCTTCATGGTCGCCTCGATCTGCGCCGGATACGGATCCCCGGCCTCGACCACGCTCACCGGCACGTTGTGCGCGCTGAACACCAGGTGGACCTGCTCCGGCTCTTGGAAACGCTCGAGCGTTGCCTGGATCTGCTCCACGAGCGAGTCCAGGTATCCTGGGTGCTCGTAGAACTCGCGGACGACCCGCGTGGGCAGCCCCAGGTGGATCGCGCAGCGATCCCACTCCCGCAGGCTGCTACCCGTCGTCGTCGAAGAGTATTGCGGATACAGCGGAAGCAGCACCAGCTCTTCGACCCGCGCAGCTTTCACCTCCGCGATCGCTTCTGCGGTGAGCGGGTGCCAGTAGCGCATGGCCACCACCACCCGCGCGTCCAGGCTCTGTCGCAGCTTGCCCTCCAGCGCCGCCGCCTGCCGCGCGGTCAATTCGCGGATCGGCGAGCGCCCTCCAATCCCGGCATAGTGGTGCTGCACCTTCTTCGCCCGGCTGGAGGCAATCAGGCGGGCCAGCGGCTTCCGCGCCAGCCGCGCCCCCGGAAAATCAATAATGTCGGGATCCGAAAACAGGTTGTACAGAAACGGCTCTACCGCCTCCAGCGAGTCCGGTCCCCCGAGCTGAAACAACACCACCCCAATGCGTCGCACCGCTTCATTGTGGCACACGCTCTAGTCACCAAATCGCCAAATCACGAAATCACCAAATCCACAAATCTTCTGCCCCTTGACATGCTCCATCCCGTTGATCAAAATAGGATTTAACCCGCCAAGGAGAGATATGGCAGAAAGTACGGTTCAGGGCCAGAAGGCCGTCGGTGGTGTAGACGGGGGCGCCGACGGCAAGGCGGCCCCCGGAACTGCAGCAGCCAAGCCCGCCGGGCAGGCTAAGCCTGCCGGACCCGGCTTGGGCGAGGTCTTCCTGCAAGACGAGCCCACACCCCAGCTCGTGAGCACGCGCCGGCGCATCGTCACCGGCTCCATCCTGGGCGTGCTGACGGTGAATTTCCTGATGTTCCTGCGCTTCTTCTTCCCCAGGACCCTGTTCGAGCCTAAGACCGTCTTCCGGATCGGTTATCCCGCGGACTTCGGCTTTGGGGTGGATACCAAGTTCCAGAACCAGTACCGCATCTGGGTGGTGCGCAACGCCGAGGGACTGTTCATCATTTATGCCCGCTGCACGCACCTGGGTTGCACGCCCGACTGGAAAGCCAGCGAGAACAAGTTCAAGTGTCCGTGCCACGGCAGTGGCTACGACAGTGAAGGGATTAACTTCGAGGGGCCGGCGCCGCGTCCAATGGATCGGGCGCACGTCGAAATCGATCCCGAAGGCCAGATCGTAGTCGATACTAGCCGGCTGTATAGCTGGCCCAAGGGTGAAAAATCGCACTTCGGCGACGAGGGCGCGATCCTGAAAGTGTAATCGGAGCCGCGACCGTCAGGGAGCGGTGATCTGGGTTCAAGAAATCATGGCTGAAAAAAACGGAAACGGTAAGAAAGGTTTGGCCGCTCTGCTCGACAAGGAGCAGATCCAGGCCAACCTCCAGGCCCTGAAGGACAGGTTCAAGGAAGACTCCCAGGCGCTCAAGCAGCCTACCAAGACCGACCTCTACAAGTCGATCTACCGGGTCAAGCACGACGAGACACCCCGCAGCCGCGCCCTGGGCGTGCTGACCAACGTCTTCCTGCACTTGCACCCGGCCAAGATCAACCGGGACGCCGTGGCCTACAACTACACCTGGGGAATGGGCGGCATCACTTTCTACCTGTTTATCGTGCTGACCTTCACCGGCGCGTTGCTGATGTTCTACTACCACCCCTCCAAGGTGGTCGCCTTCCGCGACGTGCTCTACCTGGAGCACGACGTGCCCTTCGGCAAGCTGCTGCGCAACATGCACCGCTGGGGCGCCCACCTCATGGTCATCACCGTGTGGCTGCACATGTTCCGGGTCTTTCTCACCGGGTCATACAAGAAGCCGCGCGAGTTCAACTGGGTGGTGGGGGTCATCCTGCTGGTGCTGACCCTGCTGCTTTCGTTCACCGGCTACCTGCTCCCCGATGACCAGCTTGGCTTCTGGGCGGTCACCGTAGGCACGAGCATGGCGCGGGCCACGCCGCTGTTGGGCCACGAAGGCCCGTTCGGCCCGCAACTGGGCATGACCCAGTTCAACGACGTGCGCTTCGCCCTGTTGGGCGGCTCCATCGTCGATTCCAACGCCCTGCTGCGCTCCTACATCTGGCACTGCATCGGCATCCCGATTATCGCCTCCACCTTCATGGTCGTGCACTTCTGGCGCGTCCGCAAAGACGGCGGCATCTCCGGCCCCTCGCCGGTGGTCCTCGAATCGGAAATCAAGCCGGAGAGAAAGATTTGATCAGAATGCCACAGAGGCACAGAGACACAGAGAAGAAATTGTTTTCCCTGTGTCTCTGTGTCTCTGTGGCATAAAGAGGAAACAATGGATTGGGCTCAACTTTGGGAAATCGCCTCCGCCCCGGATAACGTCCCGATTGTCGCGCTGCTCTTCCTTGTCCCGTTCTACACCTGGTACGGCCTGCGACAGGCGTGGGCCAATGATCGCCTCATCGAGCAACTGGAAGCCAGCCCGGAGACGGCCAAGACCCATCACCGCAAGGTGCAACCCTACAAGCCCGGCTGGGTCAAGGAAGTGCACGTCTGGCCCTACTTGCTGCGCATCGAGTTCCTGGCGGCCATCATCGTCACCGCCATCCTCATGGTCTGGTCCATCACCCTGAACGCGCCGCTCGAAGAGCCTTCCAATCCGACGCTCACCATGAACCCGGCCAAGGCCCCCTGGTACTTCCTCGGCCTGCAGGAAATGCTGGTCTACTTCGATCCCTGGATGGCCGGCGTGGTGTTGCCCAGCCTCGTTATTGTGGGCCTGATGGCGATCCCTTACATCGACGCCAACCCGCTCGGCGCCGGCTACTACACCTTCAAGCAGCGCAAGTGGGCCATTCTCACTTTCTGCTTCGGCTTCCTCGGTCTGTGGGTAGCCATGGTCATTATCGGTACCTTTATTCGCGGGCCGGGCTGGATGTGGTTCTGGCCGGGCGTCACCTGGGATCACAACCGC
>JACQDD010000203.1 GCA_016201265.1 Terriglobales bacterium
CCGCATGCGCTCGAACTCGCTCTTTCGCGCGCTGCGTGTGGATAAGCTCACCTACGCCGCACTCGAGGCAACGCTGCTGGCGTACGTGAAACGCGATCACGACGCTGTGCCGGCGCTGCGCATGATGCGCCTGCCGGCAGACGCAATCGCGCGCCGCGCCGAAACCCTGATCGCAAAGGTCAAGTCGTCGAAGCTGAAGATGGAGCTTCTCGACGGTGAATCCGTGATCGGGGGCGGGGCTGCTCCGTCGGCCGTTCTGCCCACCCGCCTCATCGCGCTCACTCACGCCGATCTCAGCGCCGATCAACTCTGCGCCCGTCTCCGTGCTTCCGACCCGCCCGTTATCGCCCGCGTGGAAGAAGGCCGCGTCCTGCTCGACCTGCGCACGGTATTTCCCGAGCAAGATGCAGTTCTCGCGAAGGCGATCGCATCACTAGACTGAGAACTGAGAACCGGGAACTGAGAACTGCTTCCAATTGCCAATTCCCAATTCCCAATTAACAATGTCTCCATGATTGTCGGCACCGGCGTGGACATCGCCGAAGTTCCCCGCATCCGCGAATCCATCGAACGCTTTGGGGAGCGCTTTCTCCGCCGCGTCTTCACTGACGGCGAGATCCAGTACTGCGAAAGGAAGGCCAGCCGCTTCGAGAGCTATGCCGCCCGCTTCGCCGCCAAGGAAGCCGGCATGAAGGCCCTGGGCACGGGGTGGAACCACGGCGTCCGCTGGCGCGATATCGAAGTGGTGCGCCCGAAAGGCCAGCGGCCCACCATTCAATTCCATGGCCAGGCAGCGGCTTTCGCCGAGAAGCTGGGCGCCAGAAACATCGCGCTCTCCATCACTCACACTCGCGAGCAGGCACTGGCACACGTGATCCTCGAAAGCTGAGCCAGGACGAACGAGTCATTTCACCACAGAGTCACAGCGACACGGAGATGAGCAAATCGCGAAACATCGGCCCAGTCTCGGTTCCGGTTTTGACGGAATGTCCACGACGCCAGAACCTGTTCTGAGAACTGAGAACCGGGAACTGAGAACTAATTCTGCTATTCTGACCAGCCGAGCTCATGGGAACAACAGCAATCTCCCCCGATCCGCAGAGAACCGACCCTGCGCTTCTCGCCGCTATCTCACTGACCAGCTTTTCCGCGTTGCTGCTTGAACTGGCACTGACGCGTTTGTTCTCGGTCGTGCTGTTTTATCACTTCGCGTTTTTGGCGATTTCGGTGGCGCTGCTCGGGCTGGGCGCGGGCGGCGTTTTCGCCTATCTGCGGAGACAGTGGCTCACCCGCTTCGAGACGCGTCGCCTGGCGGCGGCTCTTTGCACGATCAACGCCGCAGCCATCTTTCTTGCCCTCGAAATCGTGCTGCATGTTCCGGTTTCGCTGGAGCTTTCGCGCTGGAATCTTTTCCGTCTCACGGCGCTTTACCTGGCATCGGCGGTGCCGTTCTTCTTCACCGGACTTATTTTTTCGGTGGTGTTCGCTCGCGAGACGCGTCACGTGACCCGCCTTTACGGCGCCGATCTGCTCGGCGGGGCGATGGCTTGCCTTGCTGTCGTGCCGTTGCTGAACTGGATTGGTGGGCCGAACGCAGTACTCTTTGCCGGCTTCACTTCGGGTGTTGCCGCACTCGTGTGGAAACGGAAGCACGTGAAGCGGGGACCTGGATTTCTTATTTGGGGATACCAGCATTTCGACCTACAGGCTGTTGCGCCCGCTCTACTGTTGCTATTGATCGTCTTCAACCACTCTGGCCGCTTCATCGACGTCATCTACGCCAAGGGTATCTTCCGCGATCGCTCGTGGGTTGAGTTCGCAAAGTGGAATGCAATCTCGCGTGTCGAAGTGGACAACCAGGGAGGCGCGAAAGCTGTCGTCATCGACGCCGACGCCTCCACCTACATCATGAACGCCGACCCGCGCCAGTGGCACGGCACCGACTGGGAGAAGAACCTGATGTCGGCGCCGCCCGCGCTGGCCAACGTGCTCCGTCCGCGTGGCGACTTCGCCATCATTGGTCCGGGCGGAGGCGTGGACGTCCTGCGCGCCCTCGCCAACGGCAGTCCGAACGTAACCGGCATTGAAATTAATCCCATCATCGCCGACACGGTCATGCGCGAGCGTTACGCCGACTACTCTTTCCATCTTTACGAGCGCCCTGAAGTTCACATGCACGTCACCGATGGCCGGTCGTTTGTCCGAAATTCGCACGAGCAATACGACGTTATCCAGATGACTCTCGTAGACACCTGGGCTTCGACCGCGGCCGGCGCTTTCGCCCTGAGTGAGAACAGCCTCTACACGGCCGACGCCTTCCGCGAATACTTCCAGCACCTCAAGCCGGATGGAATGATCGCCATCACCCGCTGGGAGTTCCACCAACCTCGCGAGGCCCTGCGCGTGGTTTCCGTGGCGATGGAAGCCCTGCACCAGCTCGGCACGTCCAACCCGGCACGCCATTTCATCGTGGTTTCCGAGGGAGAGCTCAACGAGGACGGCATCCCCGTCGTGGTTCTGGCAAAGAAATCTCCGTTCTCTCCGGAAGAAGAGGCCGCAGTCATCGGCCATCTCGAGGAGTATGACGATCTCCAACCCCTCTTCCTGCCCTCGGCTCCGGGAGAAAACCCGTTCTCTGCACTGATTGCCGGCAACGATCCCTGGGCTTTCGCCCGCGCCTACGCCTACAACGTCGCTCCGGTTACCGACAACGCGCCCTTTTTCTTCTTCACGCTCAAGACCAGTCAGATCCTCGGGGACGAAGGCCTGCGCGAGGGCATCGACTGGAAGGTGAACCTGGGCGTGGTCGTCCTGGGCATGGTGCTGCTGATCTCGCTGGCGGCGGTACTGGTTTTTCTGATCCTTCCGATGATTCTTGGTGCCGGGGGCGATGGAGGCCCCGCCTTCTCTCGCCGCTGGATTTCGCTCCTCTACTTTGTTGCTGTTGGCCTGGGATACATCCTGGTCGAGATCGCCTTCATCCAGAGATTTGTTCTTTTCCTCGGACACCCGACCTACGCGTTAACCGTGGTGATTTTTCTTCTGTTGCTGTCGAGCGGGGCCGGAAGCCTGGTGTCACGGCGCTGGCTGCCGGAACCGGCCCGCGTCTGGCTGCCTTTGCTGCTGTTGGTCGCTGCCATCTGTGTTCATGTGCTGGTTCTACCCGCCTTGCTGAACGCCCTCGTCGGACTGCCCTTTGTTCTGAAGCTCCTGATCAGCGGAGTGCTCCTCATCCCGCTCGGAGTCGCCATGGGTATGCCTTTTCCTACGGGACTGCGCGCCCTGGCCGGAATGCCCGTCCCGGAATCTGCTGCCCAGGAAGCGTCTGCGGGAAACGCGGTCGAGTGGGCGTGGGCGATGAACGCCGCCTCCAGCGTGCTCGGATCGGTGCTAGCCATGGTGATTGCCATCCACTGGGGATTGAACTTCACCCTGGCCTGCGGCGCAGCGGCATATCTGGCGGCGGTGGCGCTTTCGCGGACGCTTGTTCCGGCGCAGCCCACTTTGAAGTCATGAAACCCTGAAATTTTGAGGCCTTTTGTTATGATGGCATGCTGTTGTTTCGCCAACCACCGTGCCTAGTCAAAAGCAGCTGAAATGGTCGCAGCTTCGCGTCGGACTCACCGTCCTGTTTGCCAGCATCACGCTTGCTGTCCTGATCTTCTTGATGAGCGGCACTGGCGGCGTTTTCACCCGGAAGATCGCTCTGAAATCCTACTTCGATAATTCCGGCGGTCTGCGCGTGGGCGCTCCCGTGCGTCTGGAAGGTGTGGACATCGGCAATGTCCAGAGCATCCGTTTGGTGCCGGGCCATCCCGGCTTCCCGGTCGAAGTCGTCATGAAGGTCAACACCAAGTATACCTTCAATCTCCGCAAGGATTCGGTAACCTCGCTGGCTACCGCCGGTGTGCTGGGTGAAACCTACATTGATATCAGCAGCACCTTTGCCAAGGGCCCCGAAGCCGGGGATGGAGACACGCTCGCCACCCGCGACCATCCCGATATCCAGGACGTGGTGCGCGCCAGCCAGAGCACGCTCCAAAACATGGACGCCCTGCTGAAGCGGCTCGACCGCATCGTGGCCTTTGTCGAAAGCGGCCAGGGCTCCATTGGCAAGCTCATCTACGATCCCGGGCTTTACGACCGCCTGAACGCGACCGTGGGTGAATTCAAAGGCCTGATGGACGAGATCAAGAGCGGCAAGGGCTCGATTGGTCCGCTGTTGACCAGCGACGAAGCGTACAAGAAGGCCATAGCCGCGCTCGACAAAATCAATGTGATGATCGACGAGATCCAGCAGGGCAAGGGCACGGCCGGCAAGCTCCTGAAAGACCCTGAGCTCTACAACAACGCGAACAAGACTATCGCCAACGTGAAGCAGTTGACCGAAGACATCAACGCCGGCAAAGGCGCTCTCGGCAAGTTCGCGCACGACGAAGAATTTGCTGCCAAGCTGCAAACTACGATGAACAACCTGGCCGCGCTAACCGATCGCATGGACAAAGGCGAAGGCTCGGTGGGAATGCTCTTCAAGGATCCAGCCCTGTACAACAACAGCAGCCAGATGCTGGTGGAAACCCGCGAGCTCGTGAAGGCCATCCGCGAGAACCCAAAGAAATATCTTACGTTTCACGTGAAGGTCTTCTAAAGGCAGAAGTAATAAGAAGTCAGAATGCAGAAGGGAAAACCGACCAATTTCCCTGTGAGGATCGTCACTGCCGATGCGGCCTCCCAACGACTAGTTTGTCCATGTGAAGTCCAACGTAGATCTGCAGGAGCGGACCAAGCGCTTTGCAGTACGAATTCTTAAGCTCTATCGCTCTCTGCCGAAGACGGAGGAGGCCCGTGTTTTGGGCAAGCAGATTCTTCGCTCCGGCACTTCCATTGGCGCAAACTATCGTGCCGCAAGTCGGGCACGCTCTCGTGCTGAGTTCGTTGCAAAGCTGGGTATTGTTCTCGAAGAAACCGACGAGACAGCCTTTTGGTTGGAACTGATGCAGGATGCGGGTATTTTCCCTGAGCCCAAGTTGCATGACCTTGCGCAGGAAGTGAACGAACTTATCGCTATTTTCGTGTCCTCCGTCCGAACAGCAAAGGGGTTCACTTCTGCATTCTGACTTCTGACTTCTGCATTCGTTGACAATTCCCACCCGCTCCCGTCCAATACAATGGCTTGGTGCGTTCGGGAACTGTTCCTGCGCCAACGCCGTATCTCACCGTGCACCGCGGTTTCGACATCTCGATTCGAGGAATCCCATGCCTTCTTTCTTAAAGCTTCTGGCCGTCTGCGTACTTCTCGTGCCCGCTCTGTGGGCCCAGGCCGGGTCTTCAACTCCGAAAAAGCCCGGCGAAGTTCGGTTCTCGTCCGACCTGCTCGATAAGAGCATCGACCCCTGCAATGATTTTTATGCTTATGCATGCAGCAAATGGCAGGCACAGAATCCGATTCCGTCCGACCGTCCGGCCTGGGGACGTTTCAATGAGCTCCAGGAGCGCGGCGAATACATCGTGCGCGACATCCTGGAAAAGGCCGCGGCAAAAAACGCCGGCCGCAGCGCCTACGAGCAGAAGATCGGCGACTACTACGCCAGCTGCATGGACGAGAGCGCAGTCGAAAAAGCCGGCCTGAAACCGC
>JACQDD010000026.1 GCA_016201265.1 Terriglobales bacterium
ACCGTGGGTGGCGATCTGGGTGAGGAGGAGTTCGGCGGGCAGGCGACGTTTCGCCAGGTGGGCGGCAATTCTCTGCTTCGCTTTTTTCGCGACCACCTTCGGGTCGAGAAACACGAGCACCGAGGGCCCCGCGCCGCTGAGTGCCGCTCCCAGGATTCCGGAATCGCCGGTGAGTTCCTTGATCGCGGGCAGCAGCGGACAGAGCGGAGCGCGGTAGGGTTGGTGGATACGGTCTTCGAGCGCGGACGAGAGAAGGTCGGGCCGATCGTAGGCGAAGGCCGCGAGCAGAAGCATGGAATTCTGGATGTTGGTGACGGCGTCGGCGCGCGAATACTGAAACGGCAGGACGCGGCGGGCTTGCTCGGTGGAGAGCGGCGCGTCAGGGATGGCAAGCAGCAACGGCCACCGGCCTTTGGGCTTGACCTCGACCACCTGAGCTTGCACCTGGTTGGCCATGCGGGCCACGGTTAGGCCGCCCATCCAGCAGGCGGAGGCGTTGTCGGGATGATGCTCGCGCATGGAAGCTTCGCCTACGATGCGGTCGGCTTTCCAGCGCAGATGTCCGTAGTGCACGGCGAGCGCGATACCGGCCAGGCGAGCGCAAGCGGAAGAACCACAACCCTTGGCGATGGGAATTTCGTTTTCGATGTGAATGCTCAGCGGCACGACCTTGCGATTTTCGGACTCGAGGACCTCGCGATAGGTAGTAAGGATGAGGTGATCGTCCATGCGGCGGCAGATATGGGCGTCGCGGCCTTCGGCGGTGATGAAGAAGTCGGGTGCGCGCTCGGCGTAAAGGCGAAGGTGGAAGTCCATGGCCAGGGCGGCGGTGTCGAAGGCCGGGCCGAGGTTGGCCGAGGTCGCCGGGAGCGCCAGGCGGATGGAACGGTCCGAAGATGCGGGACGCGAGGGCATGGTTGAGACGGCGTGTCCGTTCAAGAGTTCACAGACAGTCGAAATGGAGTGTTATACACGAGTTGGAGGAGAAGTTCTAGAGCGTAGCGCCAGGGCTTTACTTTTCAGCAGCGTCCAAGACAGCGATCACGGCTCCAAGATCGGCGTCCAGAACCACCGGGGCGCGCTGCAGATGGCTGGTCTGGACGGCCTGTTTCTCGTGGGGCGTGCCGGCAAACAGGTCGCCGCGATGGAATTTGATGGTGAAGTCGGGATCTTTTAGCAGGTGGCCAGTCAAGATCAGGACCACTGCCTCGCCCGGCTTCACGAATCCTTGCTTGCGCAGCTTTTTTAGTCCGGCCAGAGTGACGGCGGAGGCAGGCTCGCAACCAATCCCGTCGGCGCCGATCTCGGCTTTGGCGGCGGCGATTTCGACTTCCGTGACCTGCTCAACTTCGCCGCCGGTGGCCTGGAGCACGCGCAGGGCTTTTTTCCACGACGCGGGATTGCCGATGCGGATGGCGGTGGCCTGGGTGTCGGCGGTCATGGGGTCCAGTTTTTTCCCGCCAAATTCGCGCACGCTGCGATAGAACGGGTTCGCGCCCTGCGCCTGGATGATTGAGAGCTTGGGCAAGCGCGAGATCAGTTTGAGTTCCAGCATTTCGAGCAGCGCTTTGCCAATCGCCGAGCTATTCCCGAGGTTGCCGCCGGGCACGATGATGTGGTCGGGCGGCTCCCAGTTCAACTGCTCCATGAGTTCGACGGCCGCGGTTTTCTGGCCTTCGATGCGGTAGGGATTGACGGAGTTCAGAAGATAAACCGGCTTGCGGCGGACAAGTTCGTTCAGGATGCGGACACAGCCGTCGAAATCGGTGCGGAGCTGGCAGGTGAGGGCTCCGTAGTCGAGCGATTGCGAGAGCTTGCCCCAGGAAATCTTGCCTTCGGGAATCAGCACCAGGCTGTGCATGTTGCCGCGCGCGGCGTAGGCGGCCATGGACGCCGAGGTGTTGCCGGTGGAAGCGCAGGCGACCCAGCGGAATCCGCCCTGATGGGCTGACGATGCGGCAAACGTCATGCCGGTGTCTTTGAACGACGCGGTCGGATTCATACCCTGGTGCTTGGCGTGGAGCGTGTCGAGGCCGGCGATGCGGGCGCAACGCGGCAGATGATACAGCGGCGTGTTGCCTTCGCGCAGGGTGATGGCGTGCTCCTCCGGAATGTGGGGCAGAAGTTCGCGAAAGCGCCAGACGCCGCTCTGGTCGAGTTTGTGGCTTGAGGTCTTGCGCGTAAGCCAGACGGATTTCAGGGTGGCGGGATCGAAGGTCCATCCGGGGAAGACAAGTTCGAGCAGGTCGCCGCATTGGATGCAGCGGAAATCCTGGGCGGCGGATGCGGGGGTGGCGCCGCAGGCAATGCAGCGGAGACGGGAGGTGGCTTGGGCTATGGTCACTTTGGATTATCAGCACCTAAACGGCGGTGCCAAAAACACTGACGCACTAAACATAATACGGGTTTGACCGCAGAGGTCGCAGAGCACGCAGAGGTTTTCCCTGGTTTTTTCTCTTTGAATTCCTCCGCGATCTCTGCACACTCTGCGGTTAGCTTTCTTTCTCACCGCAGATACGCGTCGGTTTTGTTCATCCAGTCGGCGCGAGGCGGGTGGAAGACGTCGAAATCGACAGTGTCTTCGAGCGCTTCGGCCTTGTGGGGCATGTCGGGCGGAATGGTCAAGCACTCGCCCGCGTTTACAACGATGATCTTCCCGTCGATCCAGAACTTCAGTGCGCCTGCCGCGATGAACGTGAGTTGCTCGTTGGGGTGGCTGTGTTCGGGCACGATGCAACCCTTCTTCAACAACACGCGAGCCAGCATGATGTTCTGACCAACCACGAAGTGGCGGCCAAGCAGCGGATTCAACTCTTCCACTGGAACCGAGCTCCACGGGATGTAGCGCAACTCGGCCTTGCGCTTCCCTTTCGCGACGGTTCCTTTGAGCGCGACCTTGCTCGCTGGGCTCGCCGTTCTTTTCTTCGCAGCTCGCGCCGCCGATTTTTTTCGGGCAGTCTTCTTTGATTTTGCTCTTTTCATGTCAGTGGCTCAATGAAGGATACAGGCTGACGGCGGTGTCGTGGAGATAGGCATGGGCCATCTCGATGGCTTTGGCGTCGGTGATTTCTCCGGAGGAAACCATCTCGGCGAGCGCAGCGGCCAGGCCCTGGCGCGCGGACTGCGCCCCGAGCCAATAGCTCTCTTCCGCACCCAGGACGTCGTTGTAGGGGAAGCAGTCAGTGCCGAAGGTGACCTTGTCGGGGAAAGTTTCGAGCCACTGCCGGAGCGAGTCCTTGAAGGCGGCGGGATACATGATGATCTCCATCAGCGAGGATTCCATGTACACGTTCTTCATGGCAGCCAGCCAAATGGCTTCGCGTTCGAGCGGATATCCACCGTGGATCATGACGAAAGTTGTGGCGGAGTAGCGCGGGTCGCGCAGGACGTTTTCGAGTTGCATGATGTTGCTGTCAGAAATGTTGAAGTAGTCTCCGATGCCGACGGCGGAGTGAATGTGCACGGGAAGCTTCAGCCGTCCTCCTTCGGTGACGAGGAAGCGGAAGACGTAGTCCTGGAAAGTGCGGTACTCGGGTTCGCTCGGGACGCCGCCTTTGACGTACTTCTTGTAGATCGCTTCGGCGTCATCGCGCGAAGGATCGTTGAAGTGCAACGTGCGGAAGTAAGGGACTTCAAATTTAATGGCAATCCCGCCCTTGTTCTTCTGGTTGTCTTCCAGCACCTGGCTGATGAATTTGAGGTAGTCACCGAAACCCGCCGGAAGCTGGCTGACTTTTTCCTGTTGCATCCAGCGTTTCAACATTTTTTCCTGGAGCGGGATGTAGACTTCCTGGTCGCCGTTGCGCGAACGCTCTTTCGTGTTGTCGAACGGCCACATGAAGGCGTCGACGAAGAAGACCCACGGGAAGCGCTTGGCATCGAGGTAATCGGCCATCATGGCGCGGTTGGCGACGCCGCGATCGAAGTTCAGTTTGTCGAGCAGCATGTTGAAGTAGGCGGTGCCAGCGTACTGCTTTCTCATCTCGGCTTTTTTCTGGACGAGCCACTTGGCGTGCTCGGGGGAGAAGTCGGCGTAGGGATATCCCCAGAGGGCTTTGGCGGCTGCAACCAGTTCGGGATTGGTGTCGCGCTCGCGGAAGGCCGCGCTGCCGGGAGGCGCGGCCATGGCGTCCACGTCGGGATCGTCGGCAAAGCCGGGATGGGCGTGGTGGTCGAAAGCAGGAATGTTGTTGACGACGTCGAGATAGTGTTGGTAGAGCTGGGGCAGGTCGGCGCCGGGGTAGGGACGGGCCTGGCTCCAGGCAGGAAGAGTTGTAAGACAGAGGATTAAGACCAAAGTTGGTTTCATCGGTGTTGCTCCATGGAAAGCTTTGCGACCTCAGAGAATCTGAAGCCCCTCATGTTTCTGGCTTAATCGCAGCGCTGAAGCGCTGCGCCACCCAAAAGCGACTTCCCGCTTACTTCACGGCCTTACTTCGCAGCTACTGTTGTCTGCCAGGCAACCGAGGCTCTCTGAATGCGCGCGACGGCTTCCTTCAGTGTGGCGGTTGACGATGCGAACGAGAAGCGCACGAAATTTTTTCCCATGTTGCCGAAGGCCGCGCCCGCAATGGCTGCGACGCCTGCTTCTTCCAACATGATGCGGCAAACTTCTTCGGCGGTCATTCCGGTTTCTTCAATGTTCACCCAGGCATAAAACGCGCCTTCGGGCGGGATACAACGAAAGCCGGGGACGCGGTTCAAGTCGCCGATGAACTGGTCGCGGCGCTTCTGAAATTCGGCGACCATGCGCGGGGTGGCGCCGGTGGAATCGCGCAGGGCCTCGATGGCGGCGTACTGCGTGAATTCGGCGACGCAAGTGTAGCTGTTGATGGCGAGCATCACCAGATGCGGCACGAGTTCGGGCGGCGCGATAGTGTATCCCAGACGCCAGCCGGTCATGGCGAAGCTCTTGGAGAAGCCATCAATGATGAGCGTGCGCTCGGCCATGCCGGGATAGCTGAGCATGGAATTGTATTTCTGGCCGTAGATGATGCGGGCGTAGATTTCGTCGGAGAGCACGTAGAGATCGTGCTGGACGGCCAGTTCGGCGATGCGGCGCTGAACTGAGTCCTCGTAAACGGTGCCCGTGGGATTGCAGGGCGAGTTGAGCAGGATGGCCTTGGTGCGCGGCGTAATCTTCGCGGCGATCTCGTCGGGATCGGGCTGGAGCTTGTTTTTTTCGGCAAGACCAAACGGCACGGGAACGCCGCCGAATCCGCGCGTGATCGAGGGATATCCAGGGAAACCGGGGTCGGGCCAGAGGATTTCGTCGCCCGGCTCGATGATGGCCATCAGGGCAAGGAAGAGGGCGATCTTGCAGCCGGGAGCAACGACTACGCTCTCGGGCGAGACATTGATGTTGCGGGTGCGGTGGAGGTAGGCCGCGATTTCTTCTTTCAGCGCGGGGACGCCGGCCATGGGACAGTAGCGGTCTTTGCCGTCGCGCAAAGCCTTTTCGAGGGCAGCGACCACGGGTTCGGCGGGATGGAAGTCGGGCTCGCCAAGTTCGAGGTGGATGATGGAACGTCCCTGGCGCTCGAGTTCCTTGGCGCGCAAATAGACGGTCAGCGCGCCTTCACCGGTGAGCACGGAGAGTCGGGATGCCAAGGGTCGCATGGAACTCTATCTTAGTCCATCAAAATGTAGCGTCGGCACGTCAAAGAGCTGCACCAACAACCATTCGCCTCCGCTCAGCGGCGCCCCTGCCGAGCTGCGCTCGGCTTGGACGGGTCAGAGACCCGTCCCCACACGTGGGGTGATGGGGATGCGCAGGGCGTCCACGAAGCGGGGAAACAGTTCGAAGGCCGACGCCGTCGCAATCAGTTCGATGATCTGCGCGTCGGTGAAGTGCTGCTTCAGCGTCGCGAAGAAGTCGTCGGTGATTTCGGCGGCGGAGCGGTGCAGGCGTTCGGCGGCGCGAAAACCGAGCTTCTCGGCGTCGGTGAACGGGCCGGTTTCGAAATCGCCGCGGGCGGCGGCAATCTGCGCTTCGGTTGCGCCTTTCTGGCGGGCCGAGAGCGCGTGTGCTTTGACGGCGTATTCGCTCGAGAGCAGAACCGAGAGGCGCGCCGCGATCAGTTCTTTATAGGAGCCCGGGAGTGCGCCGTCGCTGAGCAGAGCCTTGAGGTATCCGGCGGTGGCAAGCGCCAGCGCTGGTGTGTGGGCGAGGGTGCGAAACATGTTGGGCACAACGCCCCGCGTTTTCAGCAGGGCGTCGTACACGTTGGCCACTTCCGGTGTGACTTGGTCCCGGTCGAGCAGCGGGATCCGGGGCGCTGGAGTTCCTCCGCTCACTAGAACGCGTACCTCAACTGGAACTGGATGAGGCGCGGCGTGCCGACGGTTCTGGCAATCTGCGCGAACGATCCCGCAGGGAAGCTCAGGTCCGTCTGGATCGGATTGCCGAAATTGGCGTGGTTCCAGATGTTAAAGAAATCCGCCGTGAACCGCAGAGACTGATTCTCGGTCAGGCGGAAGTTCTTGATGAGCGAGAAGTCCCAGTTCTGCTGGAACGGGCCACGGTAGATATTGCGCCCCAAGTTACCGAAGGCGGTCACGCCGGCCCCATCGTAGGCGGGGGGAGCAAAGTCGAAGTTGCTTCGGTTCAGATACCCATTGATCCGCTGGTGAATGTCGCCGTGCGTAAGGCCTGCAGAGATGGACCCACCTGATGCCAAGGAGCCCCCCAGAGTTGCGGAGGTCAACCCCGGGGCCAGGTAGGCAGAACCGGCGCTGGCGTCGGTAACGGAGAATGGTGAGCCGGACTGCAGGATGGTGATGCCGCTGATCGCCCAGTCCCTCAACAGCGCGCGCTTGAGCCCGCTCGCGGCAGAGAAGAAAGGCAGATCGTAGCGATAACTTACGGTAAGCCGGTGTGGGCGGTCGTAGTCGGAAAGACCGCGGGAGAATCTCAGGTCGCTCTCATCGTTGAACGCGGTGTTCAGAGCGGTATTGCCGCTGGAGGTCGCATCCGTGGATTTCGAGTATGTATAGGCGCCCTGGAAATAGCCCGCGGCCCAGCGGCGGACGACTGTGGTCTGGAAAGAGTGATAGTGCGAATAGGCATCATTCGCGAACAACTGCATTCCGCCATAACCGTTGACACCCGAGAGAGTAGAACGTGCAATCCCGTTGGCGACCGTACTTTCGAAAATAGTTGCGGGTCCGTCCTCGGTCTGGATGGTCAACGGGTTATCGGGAGTGGCAAGTCTGGCCTGAACGTTGGTGCGAGTCTCGCGAAGATGGATGGCATGGGTGCCGATGTAACCCAGTTCCAAGACCCACTGTCTGCCTAATTCCCGTTGGATCGTGAAGTTCCACTGCTGGGTATTGGGCACAACGAAATGGCGTGGAACAGCAAGCGCGAACAGGAAATGCGAGGGAACAACTCCCGGACTGCCGCTGGCGCAACCGACATTGGGGAACTGAGTTGTATCGCCATCGGGGAAGTTCTGGATGGAACCCAGACAGGGCAGGAAACTGCCATCCAGTACACCCGCTTGGGGCAAGCCGTTGGGATTAGGGTTGGGTGGGTTCGGACACGAAGGGGTGGGAGTGGGATTGATCTGGAAAAAACCAGCCAGGCATCCGGCGGGCCCGGGACTGAAAGCGATGGGCAGGATGGGGGCCTGGAAAGAAAGCTGGTCCACGGTTCCCACGTCTTCGCGCACGAAGTAGATGCCGAAACCGCCCCGAATGGTGGTGTTGTGATGTCCCAGGACATCCCAGGCAAAACCGATGCGCGGCCCAAGCCCGGTGGAGTAGGCGTTCTTGAGGGTTGTGTCGCTACCGGCCCCGGTCATGCCGGCGACGCCCAGCTTATTGGCACAGCTGCCGTAAACCAGCGGATATTGTCCCGAGTTGGCCAGGTCGAGATCGAAGTTGCCGATGTGGCACAGGTTATCGTGGAATGCGCCGATGACCTCTGTGCGCAAACCCAGGTTGAGGGTAAGACTCTGGTTGACCTTCCAATCATCCTGCGCAAAGAATGAATAGTTGTTGGTCCGGTATTGATGGTTATAAACGCCGCCCCCGCCAAAGGAGAAGTCAACCGCCCCCGACAACACTTTCTGGAAGTCGGTGAGGCCGCCAACGCCAATCGGCTCCTGCTCGGTCGGGGCTACACCCGCTGTATTCACAAAGAACAGCTGCCCGTTGAAGACCTGGGGAAAGAGCTTGTCGATACTTACGCGGGTGTATTCGCCGCCAAAACGGAAGGTGTGCTTGCCCTTCACCCAGCTGAGGGTTTCCACAAAGTTATAGTTGTTCTGGTTCTGGAACTGGTCGGCGGGCGGAGTCGGTCCAATCTGGAATCCGGAACTGCCGAGAGTGAACTTGTAGATGGACTGAGTGATGTTGTTGGTGGGCCGATCAATCCCCACCGCATCCGCCGTGACGCCGCTGGGCGGGATATTGATCAGGCTGTTATTGATGCGCACGTAGCCGAAGCGGAAATCGTTGACCAGCGTGGGCGAGAACAGATGCGTCTCCGCGATGCTGAAGAAGCGGGTGTTCACCGGAAGATCGTAGGGGAAGTTCAAATCGGTGGCGCTGATGCTGCTGTTCAGGGTTCCGCCCAGAGAAGCCTGCAAGCCGCCGGCGCCGAAGGGCAATAGCGACTCGGCGTTGGAGAAAAAGAAGCGCGCGGCCAGCTTGTCGTTTCCGCCGTTGAATTCCTTGTCCCAGCTGGTGGTGAACTGGTCGTCAGTGTATTTGCCGGGCTTACTGATGATGAACGGCGCGGCTTTCAGGCTCGCATTGCAGGTATCGGGATCCACATCCACACCCGGAGTGCCGGGAAGAGACGGGAAGAGATAGCCGTTGGCGTCGCCTCCGAACTGGTTGCTCTTGAGGTTGAGCAGCGCCAGAGTGACATCATCGATAGTGATGGGATTCGCAGCACAACCCTTGCCGGTATCCGGGTCTGGCGGAATTTCAGGGGTGCTGAAGATCGCCGCCAAGTTCTCGGCTGAGCGGTCGGCGGGCAGGATGGGGAACCCGAGATTGCTGATCGAAGTCCCCGGCGACAAGCCGCTGCGCTGGCGGGTTCCCTGGTAGTTCACAAAGAAGAAGCCGAGCGGGCCCAGCGGTCCACCCAGGCTGGCGCCAAAAATGTTCTGCTTGACCGAGGGCCGTTTCTGTCCGGCGCGGTTCAGGAAAAATTGGTTGGCGTTCAGGACATCGTTGCGGAAGAACTCGTAGAGATCGCCGTGAAAATTCTTGGTTCCTGATTTGAGAATCGCGTTGACGTTGCCGCCGCTGTTGCGGCCCTGGCTGGCGTCGTAGAGGGAGGTTTGAACTTTGAATTCTTCGATGACGTCGGGATTCGGCAGCGGGACGTTGGTGGACTGCGAGACGTTGTAGTCGGTGGCGCTGATGCCCTCGATGAGGTAGTTGTTGTTGTCCTCGCGCTGTCCGTTGACGATGACGCGGGCGTTGCCGCGTCCGAGCTCGGCGGAAGCATTGAGTTCGCTCTGTGCGCCGCTGGAGAGCGTCAGCAACTGCTGGAAATTCTGGGTGGCCAGCGGCAGCTCGCGGATGGTGCGCTCTTCGATCGCCTGACCGGTGGTCGCGGTGGTGGTTTCGACGGTCTGGACCGTGGCCTGGACTTCCACTTTTTCCATGACTCTCAGAGGCGCGAGCTTGGCCGTCAGACGGGTGGTTTCGGTGATGCGGACGGCAATGTCCTTGAAGTTCCCTTCCCCGAAGCCGGCGCCGGTAATTTTGACGGTGTAGGCCGCGACCGGCAAAAGCGGCGCGGTGAAGGCGCCGTTGGCGTCAGTCTTCAAAGTGCGGGCGACGGCCCCGGTGTCCTGGTTGATGATCTGGACCTGAGCTCCTGCGACCACGGCGCCGGTGATGTCCTGAACCGTGCCGCTGATGGCGCCGGTGGCGCCGCCCTGGGCCGCGGCCAGCGTCGCCAGTACGACAACAATCAGTGTCAAAGCTGCTAACGATTTCAGACTCGACATACACGCCCCCCTTGGGAGAAAACGGTTGCAATTCCTTAACGTCACGGAGAATGGCTTCAGCACGCGCCGCAACATCGCGGAGCCGAGAAGCATTGGGCGGTCATACCGGCGATGTTCTGCATGCGCTTATTCTTCAAATCCGCAGCGCGGAAAAGATTGCGGAATTCATGTTTAAGATGGGCGAAAGCTTACTTGAAAACAACAAACGTTGCAAGAAGGAAGTGAGTACGCGGGGGATTGCAGAGGTCAGATTGCAGATTGCAGAAGTGAGGCGGAGTCATCTGCTGCGCGCCGCCACATTCAAGCAGAAGAAGTCAATCAGGACGCGAGCGTTACAAGAATCCCAAACTGCTTTCATGAATGCTCCAGGAGAGCCAAACCGCAGGGGCTGAAGCCCGCGTTCCTGGCGCTCCTAGCGGCACGGCTGAAGCCGTGCCCTCCCGGGGTCTGCCCGTGGCCAGAGTTTTTCTGCAGCCTGTAAAGCCGACCCTGCCCACAAACGAATTTCGGAACATAGTCCTACAAACCTTTGTAGAGACCGCCGTCCACCAGGATGGTCTGTCCCGTTATGTAGGAGGCGCGCTCGGAGGCGAGCCAGACGATAGTGTCGGCCAGTTCGCGCGGTTCGCCCAGACGATTGAGGGGAGCATCGGCGGCCCAGCCTTCGAAGATCTCCTGCTCCGGCTGGCCCGACGCTGCCGAGCGCGACCGAGCGAGCTCTTTGAGCCGGTCGGTGGCGGTGTAGCCGGGCCCAACGTTGTTGACGAGGATGCCGTCTTTGCCGAACTCGTTGGCCAGGCTCTTGACCAGTCCGACGACGGCGGCGCGCACCGCGTTGGAGTAGACGAGATCGGCGACCGGCTGTTTGGTAGTGATGGAGGTGATGGCGATGATGCGCCCCCACTTTTTCTTCTGCATATGGGGAATCACCTGGTGGGCAAAGTAGACCGCGCTCATGAAATTGAGCTCCACGGCGCGCTTCCATTCTTCGATCGTGGTGGCGAGAAAACCTTTAGCGGGCGGGCCGCCGGCGTTGGTAACGCAGATGTCGGCGCTGCCGAATTTCTGGACCACGGCGTTGACGAAATCGCGGACGGCCGGGGCGTCGGTCACGTCGAATGCCTCGGCAAGAACATCTGTTTTATATTGGCTGCGGATTTTTTCAGCGGCGGCGCTGAGAGTTTCTTTGTTGCGCGCACACATAGCGACCCGGCAACCTTCCGCGGCGAAGGCCTCGGCTGTGGCGCGGCCAAGCCCCTGGCTGGATGCGGCCACGATAGCGACGCGGTTCTTGAGTCCGGTTTCCATAGCGCGGATTATAAATGTATGCGGCTGACGGCTTGTCTGCTTGCCGCGGTCGTACTCGCACAGGTAGTCTAAAGAGACTCCAACTCGTTCTTCGGGAGACCATGGGAACCGCTCGCTACATCTGGATTGACGATTCATTGCGACCCTCCACGGAGGGGGTCGTGCCCTTCCTCAGCGCCGGGGTGCAGTATGGCTTCAGCGTGTTTGAAGGAATCCGCTGCTACGCGACCGACAAAGGGCCGGCCGTGTTCCGGCTCGACGAACACGTGCAACGTCTTCTGGACTCGGCGCACATCGTGGGCTTTCGGGAGTTGCCGGTCGGGGCGGAGCAAATCACAACGGCGATCCACCAGACGATTGCGGCCAACGAGTTTTCCGCGTGCTACATCCGGCCGATGATTTTTCTGGATGACGCGCTCACCATGACCGTCGAAGCGGGCAAGGCGCGCTTCATGGTGGCAGTGTGGGAGTGGAAGTCGTTTCTGGGGGCGGAGGCGAAAGAGCGCGGCATCCGGGCCAACATTGCGTCGTTCACGCGGCTGCATCCGAACATCATGATGACCAAGGCCAAGGTCTCGGGAAATTACGTGAGTTCGATCCTGGCCAAAACGGAATCGCAGCGTGCCGGATTCGATGAAGCCATCATGCTGGGGCCGGATGGATATGTGGCGGAGTGCACGGGCGAAAACCTGTTCGTGGCGCGGAACAAGGTGATCTACACGACACCGCGGGCGGGAATCCTGGAGGGCATTACGCGCGACAGCCTGGTTACGCTGGCCCGCGACCTCGGCTACAGCGTCGTCGAGGAGCCGATTTCGCGCGATCAACTCTATATCGCGGACGAAGTTTTTGTGTGTGGAACAGCGGCAGAGGTCATCGGCCTGCGCGAGATTGATTTCCGCACGATCGGCGACGGGAAGGCGGGTCCGGTAACAAGAGCGCTGCAGCACGAATTCGACAAACTGGTCGCGGGGCGGCACGCGCGGTCGGAGAAATGGCTGGCTCCGGTGCCGGCGATGAACACAGCCGCGGTGCGTTGAGGAGACATGATGAAGAAGCACGAGTTCCATCAGGAGACCGAGGCGGTTCGCGGGGGAACGAGCCTGCATAAGAAGAATGGGCCGCTGGCCACGCCGATTTATCAGACCTCGACGTTCGAGGTGACCGATTCGCAGGAACAGGTGCGCGCCACCGGGACCGACCGTTTCTACACGCGCTACGGAAACCCGACACACACGGTGGCGGAAAACGCGATCGCGGAACTGGAGGGTACGGACGCGGCGCTGCTGTTTTCGTCGGGCATGGCTGCGATTACGACCTCCATTCTCGCGCTGGTCAAGGCGGGCGATCACATCGTGGCGCAGCGGGATATCTACGGCGGCGTGACGAAGTTTCTCTCGCAGTGGCTGCCGAAGCTCGGTGTCGAAACCACTTTCGTGGATACGAACGACATGGAGCAGCACGCGCGAGCGATCCGTCCGAATACGAAGATCATTCATATTGAGTCGCCGACGAACCCGATCGTCAAGGTGGTTGATCTGGCTAAGATCGCGGCGCTGGCCAAAGAGCGCGGGCTGATCACGACCATTGATTCGACGTTTGCCACGCCGATCAATTGCCGTCCTGCGGAGTGGGGCATTGATCTCATCCTGCATTCGGGCAC
>JACQDD010000228.1 GCA_016201265.1 Terriglobales bacterium
AGCAGCTTGTCGATGACCGCGGCCTGGTTGTACTCCTGGAAGGCCTCGGCTTTGACGTTCATGGCCTTGGCTTCGGCTTCGCCCTTCTTGAAGATGATCTCGGCCTCGGCTTCACCCTGCTGACGAATCGAGGACGCATGGCCCTCGGCTTCGGCCATCAGGCGATTCTTTTCGGCGTTGGCGAGGGTCTCGATGCGCTGACGCTCGATCTCGGCCTGTTTCAGCACGGTCGCGATCAGCTCTTTCTCGCGGCGCGTGATCTCGGCTTCCTGCACCTTGACCTGCCCTTCTTTCTCCACCTGCTGCACTCTCACGCTTTCAGCGATGACCTGCTGTTGCATGACGTTGGTCTGGATGTCGTAAGCCTTGTCGGCCTGCGCCTGTTGCTTTTTCGTGACTTCGAGGTACTGCGCCTTCTTGACCTCGAGGTCGCGCTGCGCTTCGGCCTGCTTCGCCTGGGAGAGTGTTTCCGCCAGCACACGCTCCTGGTCCGCCTGCGCTCTGGCAACCGCCGCTTCGCGAGTTGCCACCGCGCGCCTGATCGCCGTATCGCGCTCGGCTTCGGCGGTGGCGACGTCGGCATCGCGCTTGATGCGGGCGACATCGGGCTTGCCCATGTTGCTGATGTAGTCGTTCTTGTCTTTGACTTCTTTGATAGTGAACGAGATCACCTCGAGGCCCATCTTGTTCATGTCATCGGCGCAGGTGGAGCGCATGCGGTCCCCGACCATCTCCGGCTGCTTCACGATTTCTTCCACCGTGAGCTGGCCGATGATGCCGCGCAGGTGGCCTTCCATCACCAACCGGATGAGTCCCTCGCGCTCCGGGTCGGTCTTGGTGAGGAACTGCTCGGCGGCGGTGTAGACGGATTCCATGTCGGATTTCACCTTGATCTGAGCGACGGCCTCCACCGTCACCGCCACGCCCTGCTTGGTGTAGAGATCCTGCTGCGGAGCGACGTCAAAGGACATGAGCTCCAGGGAGAGATCGTGACAGGTTTCGATCATGGGAAACACGATCGTGCCGCGACCCGTGATAACCCGCTTACCGCGAAAGCCGTAAACAATCAGCGCTTCATGTGGACCCGCCTTGCGGTATAAGCGGGCCAGCATGCTCATCAGGAGCAGGATGGCCAGAACCATCAGCCCCGCGATGACCCAGACTTCCATTGCTATGCCGAACATATCGCCTCCCAAAATCGCTATTCGCTACTCGCCGCGCATTTCCTCCCACCGCCGGACGTAGGCGATGCCCTTGTCGTAGCGGGTGACGACAATCTCGGCGCCTTTTTCCAGCGCGCTGCCGTTTTCACTGCGCGCCCCGCAGGTGCGCCGGGTACCGGCCTGCGAGTAGATGATTTCCCCCGTGCCGCCTTCGCGAACTGGATTCGAGATTCGGCCCAGTACGCCGACCATCTCGTAGTCCGCTGGATCCATGTTCTCTTCGTGCGAGATCAGCACGCGGGTGAGGAAGAGAAAGACAATCGCTGCGCCCACCAGTCCGGCAGCCATCGCGATCAGCAGTCCCAGCGCAAACCAGATGCTGGAAAGGCGTGTGATCAGGTAGCCGGTTCCACCGAACCAGGCTAGGAAGGCAGTCAGCGTGATGAAGTTGAAGGGCGACACCTGCACCACGTGCACGGCCGGCCCCGTCTGGGCTCCACCTGCGTTACCGGGTACGACCGGCCCGCGGGCAGCGGGGCCGTGCCCCACCGCTCCGTTGCCGACGTGCACATGACCGTTCCCGAAGTCCAGGAAGGGGAAGTGTGGAATATGCAAGTGCCAGTGCAGTCCGCCCGCGATGAAAGAAACGAAGCTGAGCAGAAAGCCGACGGCGAAGCAGATCAGGTAGAAATCAGACCAGGTCATGTCCGCCTCCTCTCGCGCCCATTGTGGCGCGCCATCTCCGGACGCAGAGCTTCAAACAGCCGGTCGGCGAGTCCGGGAGTGTTCAGGATCTCGCCCAGCAAAAGAAGGCAGCGGCGGGTGTCTTTCTCACGCGCCAGTTTGATGAGAACGTTGCTGACCTCGCGGTCGCTGGCGAAACGTTCCGAGCCCTGCAGGAGCCACACATCGAGCTGGCCTTCGGTGGTGCGGAGATCGGACGTGAGCTCGGTGTGGTAGCCCTCGGGGTCATCCACCAGAAAGCCGGGATGCACCTTGAAAAACTTTGCCAGCAGCGTGCGCGTGGATTGCGTCATGTGCGGACGCTTGCCACCTTCGATTTGCGAGAGGTAGGACTGGCTGATGGAATTGCCGGTCTCCGCCTGAATGGCCTTGAGCAGCTCGTGCTGGGTCATGGGGCGATCGAGACCGCGCAGCGAGCCTTCCACCTCGCGCAGGTAGCGGATTTTCTCGGCGAGCGTCATATGGCAAATCGCGATTACAATATCGCAATATGCGATATATGTCAAGAGCCGGATTTGGCGTCTTTTCCGATGCTTGCAGGGCGTTGCGGCCGCCCGGATCGGCGTGACCCGACCGCGCGGATACGCCGTCGCTCCGACTGACCGGAGGGGCGCTTCAGGCCAAGAGCGGCGGGCAGAGCCTGCTCTGAGCGCAGCCGAAGGGAGTGCCCGCCCCACACGGCTTGGCTAGAACATGCGGGCGTTGTGCTTTTTCAGGCGGATCTGGTTTGAAGTTTTGTTCTGCTGCTGGTTCGCCTGGGCAGGCTCGGCGGAGGTGAGTTTGCCGCCGTTTTCCTGATGGTCGCGGTGGACTTGCCGGTTGAATGATGCTTGCTTGGTTTGCAGATGGGCGGCCTCGCGCGAGGTCAAATGGCCGGTCTTGAGTCCGGCGGCGGCGCGGGGCTGCTGGTTCTGAGCGCGCTGCCCGGCCACGGTCTTGGGGTGGGTTTTGGCGGCCGCAGCGTTGTGCTTGCCTCGGTAGATGGCCTTCGACACCTGGTTCTGCTGATGGTGGAGTTTGGCGCGATTGGCGGCGGTGAGGCGTCCCCGATTGTCTTCGCGCATGTCGCGCTCTTCGGCGTTCAGTCCGGCTTCCTTCTTCTCCAGGCTGGCGGCCTCACCGGCGGTGAGTTTTCCGCTCTGGATGCCGTGGGCGATGCGCTTCTGCTGGTGCTGCTTGCGCTGCTGGACGGTTGGTTTGTGAGCGACAGCTTTCGGATGCGCAGGTGCGACCGTGTTTTGTGCGGTCACAGGCACGGCCAGCGCGGCCAGGGTAGCAGCCAGGAACATGTTCTTGATTGCGCTTTTCATAGGCGAATTTCTCTACCTTTCCCCGTCACTGGAGGCGAATGGCACGGCTTGCAGCCTGGTGGCTGCTCCCAGGGGAGCGCTTCGACTACACCGATGGTGGGCCAGAGCGGGAACCGAGGCAACGGCTTTTCGGTAACCTACGGCGTTACGAAGGGGAAGCGGGCGGGGCCAAACGGGCATGTCCGCTGAGGGAAGTGCAAGAAAAAGCCTCCGGTGGACCGGAGGCTTGGCGTAAAACCAATCCGCCTGCTGGGCGGCTAGTTCACGATCAGCGTTACCTGGTAGTTGTGCGAGGCCGATCCCGAAGAACCGGTGAGGGTGATGGTGTAGGTTCCAGCCGGTGTCCCGCCCGTCGGAGTGGGGCTGGTGCTGCTGTTCCCGCAGGCAGCTTGCAGAACGATCAAGGCGGTGAGCAGGCCCAGAAGCGTTCCGGCGAGCCAGCGGCGGCGCTTGAAACCGGCGCCGAGGCCCAGACCGACAAGGCTGAGTCCGCCCACAGGCAGCAAGGTGGCGTAGAGCGGCCCGCTGTGCAGGAGGCTCCCGCTTTGGACCGGACGCGCGGTGGTTTTGATGTTCAGGGTTGTCGTGGCCGGACTGCTGCCGGAAATCGTCACCGAACTGGAAGTGAAGGTGCCGGTGCTGGCGGTGGGGAGAGCGGAGTGGCTCACCGAGATGGCGTTGGCGTAGGTTGGGAGCGGAGTCAGGGTTACGACGTAACTTGTGCTTTCGCCGGCATTGATCGTGACCGAGGTTGGGGCGACGCTGATCGCAAAGTCGGTGACTGTTACCGCAGCGTGCGCTGGGAGATTTTGGAAGGGGCCCCCGTTGGCGCTCAAACTCGGGGTTACATTAAGCGACTTCGTTCCTGTGGTCGGGGTCAGGACGACGGTGACGGTCACTTTGGCGTTCACTGCTACCGTTCCAATGTTGCAAAGCACAGTGGCGCCCACCGGAGTTGGACAGGTTCCACCTGGGGAGGCCGTCGCCGAATCAAAAGTCACGCCCGAAGGAGGGAACGAGCCGCTAAACGCGACCCTCGCGGCCGGATCCGGCCCGTTGTTCACGAAGGTGAAGGTGAAGGTAACCTGGTTTCCTAGGGAGGCCGGGTCCGGGCTGGCGGTCGGGGGAGAGTCGACTGGTTCAGTAAACACGCTGCTCGCGGCGATACGGGCGAGAAACGCATCCTGAAATCCGTTCAGGTTCGGTTGCAGTGGCGCAGGCGCGGGGGGAGCGGGGATCGGGAAGTCTGACGATTGCGTCTCACCCGCCACGTAGGCAGTATTGTTGACATCAAGAACGATCCCGAGTCCGCGGTCTTTCTGGCTTCCGCCCAGGTAGGCGAGGTAGTCGCCGGCGGCGCGTCCCGAAGAAGCGGTGAGGATTTGCGCAACGAAGGCGTCCGTCGCACCACCGTAGGTCGGCTGGTCTTGCAGCTGGTTGAGCACGAGCAAGTCCGGCGAACTGGTGGAACCGGTGATGTGAGCGCCTTGAACTGGATCTACGGCGATGGCCTGACCGATATCGTCACCGGTACCTCCGAGGTAGGTGAAATAGGTCAGCGGATAGGTCGTGCTTGACCCCGACGGGTTGCCGATCTTGGCGACAAAGGCATCCCCTATGTTCACTCCTCCACCGACGAAACTCGCTTGGAAGGGAGTGGGGCTCGTTGGAGGGGTCCAGTCCCCGGACAGAGTCTTGCCGGTGACATAAGCATTGTTCGCGGCGTCCACCGCAATGGCCAGGCCGGCATCGTCAAGCGAGCCGCCCAGATAAGTGGAGTAAACCAATCCCACGGTGCCGGCGCGGCCGGGATTGATCTTGGCCACGAAGGCGTCTTGGGCGATCCGATTGAGGTCACAGGCGGTGACGGACGGAGGCTGGTCGAGGCAAGCCTGCTGCGCGTTCAGGATCGGGAAATTGGTCCGAGGATTGTCGTTAGCGGCATTCGGGTCGAAGAGAAAGCTGGTCGCTCCCGCGATGTATAGGTTGCCGCTGTTGTCGACGGCAATGCCTCCGCCCGTGGGCACTTCGTCCCCAGGATTCGCGCCACCGAAGTAGGTCGAGTAGACCATGCTGGTCGCGCCGGAGCCTCCGGTGTTGATCTTGCTGGCGAACAACTGATGGGCGGCCATGGACGAGATCTGGTAACCGCTCGCGGTGGCAGGGAAACCAGTCGCGTTGTCGGTGGAGGTGGTGGCTCCGGTGACGAACGCGTCTTGCTTGGTGTCGATCGCAAGGCCGGTAATCGTGTCGGTACCGTTGCCCGCCAGATACGTGGAGTAGGCGGCCGGAAGGCTGAGACCGCCATCGACATCGAGCTTGGTTAGGAAGCTGTGGCTGCCGGTTGCGGAGGTCTGGAAGGCAGTGGTGGTCGTCGGAAAGTTACTGGATGTGGTTGCTCCGGCTACATAAACCTGAGAGTTGGAAGCGACTGCAATTCCCGCGGCATCGTCCAAGCCAGTGCCACCGAGGTAGGTGGCGTAAACCAGTTGAGAGATCGGCGGCGTTGCAAAGGGGTTGATTTTGGCAATGAAGACGTTGCGCGCGCCTGTCCTGGACGAACCGTTCGTGACTGGGAAATCCGCCGAATCGGTCGAGCCGGCGAGATACATAATAAGGCCCGAATCGACGGCGACCTGCACGTTCGATTCGATTCCGCTCCCGCCTAGGTACGTCGAGTAGCTCAGAACCGGGTCAATGACGAGCTCACGGCCGCGGTCGTAGGGGCCGATCTGGAAGCCGATCTTGTTGTCGGCGAGCTGGCAGAAATTGCCTGCGACGGTCTTCTTGTTGTTGCCTTCCTGCTGGTAGATATGCGGGGCGTGGAAGCGGACGTCTCCTTGGCTGGTCGAGAGCACGAGCTCACCGGCGTCGAGGTGCGCCGAAGCGCCGTCGAAGGTCAAGGCAATCTGGTTGGCGTCGGCTCCGGGAGCGACGCGGAAGTCGTATTCGAGCTGTCCGTGGTTGCCGTAGTAGGTGAGGTCCACTCCGGGGTACACGGATTCGTAGTTCACGCGGGCGAATTGCGGGATGCCGCGATGCCACTTTGCGGGATCATTGCCGATGAAATAGTTGCTCTTGCCGGGGAGAAGGTCGGTGCCGGAGACGCGGGCGGAGGCGTTGGCTCCGTCGAGGCGCATGCGGATCACGTTGCCGGCGGACGGAGACACGGCAAGCCGCGTCTCTACGTGAAGGTCCAACACGGCTTCGTCGGCGGTCAGGAACAGGCCGTAGCCGTGGCCGCGGGACAGGAATTTGACCCGGGAATCGGTTTGGCCTTGATTGGGCTCGAAGAATAAGGGCAATGACACCGGGGAAACCCTTGGATGAGCGGCTGCCTGAGGGCTGCCGGCCGCCGCCACGGGGGCCGCCGACGCGAAATAGAACAGGGTGCTTGCGGCCGCCAACACCATCGCTGCCAGAAAAATAGCCTTCACACGCCGAACTGTCACTGATCCTCCCGAATTCAGAAGCCTGAGACCTGATACCTGAGACCTAAGACCTAAAACATGGCGATTCCTATTCACGAAGCGTCCTCCGATGTCCCAATTTCGTGGAGTGAAAGAAGAACGGCACACAAACACCGCTGCGGCTCGACGCCCTGAGGAAGCGGATGCGTACCTGTCACCAGAACTGGGGTTAAAGCAAACAAATACTTTTACATCCGGGAGATACGCTGTCAAGCCGAGCCAGGGATTGGCGCCGCCCATTTAGAAGGCGGGAGAGGGGAAAATGGTTGTAAAAAAAGTAGTCAGGAGTCAGAAGCCAGCAAATTCACATGCTCCAAACCGTAGAAACCCGAACGCTGGCTACTGGCTACTGACTGCGGCCATCTGAGGAAGTCGCCGGACATGGATGTGCTTCTCGCGCTTTCGGGTTTGCGCAATGTCGCAGGCTGCCTGCATCCGCATGAGCGTGTCCATTCTTATTCCAAAAGCTTTTTCAATGCGGAGCGCCATATCCCCGGAAAGGTCGGCCCTTCCGTTGAGCAAGCTGGAAAGCGCAGGCCGGGAAACCCGGAGCGCCGCCGCCGCCGCTGTCACCGCCAGCCCGGCAGGCTCGATGATCTCCGTGCGAATAAAATCTCCGGGATGGGGCGGGTTCTTCATCGGCATGACAAATTCCCTGTTTTCCGAGTGGTCGATCGCTGACTCCTGACTACTTCTTCTTCAACTCCTCAATCTCGCGCTTCAGCCGGGAGTAGCGGCTGACCAGGGTCGCGAGGTAGGCGATGTGGATGATCCAGACGGCGGCGTAGGCGGCGAAGAGGTATCCGTTCATCGCATGCTCCGGGGCGCTTCGGTCAGGGATTCCAGGGCGTGGGCTTGTTCCACTTCACGCTGAACTTTTTCCAGCCGGTAGCGCGACCAGCACACCAGGAAAGCGAAGCAGGAGAAGGCAAGCCAGTTGATCAGCAGGACGTGCAGCATGCGGGGATCGATGGAGCCGCCGCCGCCCATGACCGGCTGCGGGTGCTGGGTGCGGAAGAACCAGATCGAAAAGTACACGAACGGCACGCACAGAGCGCCGAGGACTGCGAGAGCTGCGGCCAGGAGCGGAGTCTGTCCGCTGGCCGAGAAGCGGCGCAACATGAGGTAACTCACGTAAATGAGCCAGAGCACGAGCGTCGAGGTCAGGCGCATGTCCCAGGTCCACCAGATGCCCCAGACCGGGCGCGCCCAGATGGGGCCCGTCACCAGCACGATCGTGCAGAAGACCACGCCAACCTCGGCCGAGGTCAGTGCAACGATGTCGGCCGCGGGTTTTCGCCGGGCGAGGTACACGATTGACGCCACAAAGTTGATGGTGAAGAGGATGAACGCGGTCCAGGCGGAAGGCACGTGGTAGTAGAAAATGCGCTGCACGTCGCCCATGGTTTGCTCGGTGGGCACACCCACGGTAAAACCCCAGATATGGACCACAGGCATCAGCGCCATGCATAACGCGTAGCTCAGCAGGATTGCGGTCAGGATGCCGAGGATGGGGAAGGCTCGTTTCATTCTGCGTTTAACACCGTTTCAAATAGAAGCAAACAGCTGGTAGTAAACACCAGATCGTAGGTGACAAGCAACACGATCCAGAAGCGGGCGC
>JACQDD010000233.1 GCA_016201265.1 Terriglobales bacterium
AAAGTGGCCGCGGCGCGCAAGTTGGCGGTACGACTGTACTGGATGCTGCGCACACAAAAACCGTATCCAGAAGTCGTTCGCATCGAGAGCAGCCCGCGGGTGCCCCTGGTCGGCGCAAGCTAGACCGTTAAATTGATTGGGCGCTCTCGCATCCCGTACGGACGGGATGTTCGCATAGAAGAATCATGGCCGATGACGAGGTCGAATCGATGGTTGGTGGAACGACGTTCCACCGGGAAATGATTTACGCGTGATATTCCAGGGTCTTGGTCCTCAACCTCTCTGGCAAACCCAGCGGTGCTTGCGCACCGCCCAGGAGAACTATGTCCTTGACAGAGCCTTCGCTCTTATCGAGGGGCACCCTCATGAGTGATCTTGAATGCTAGGCCGGGCCACCCGCCTCTATCAGAGCCTCGGGCAAGCCCCACGGAACTTTAGGAATCATCGGCGACGTTCCAATACTGCTCCAGAGTCCAGAACGGATCACTCGACGGAATCAGCACGCGCAGCTGATCGATCAGGGAGTAATAGTTTTCCTCCGTCAGTTGCGTCCAGTTCACGGTTTTCCATAAGCGCTTGTGCGGTGAGTCAACGCCGACCTCCGCCGCGACTTTCTGCAATTCAGTCCGGTCGATCGGCGGATTGACGACGCGCGCAAGGTCGCAATCGCCAGCGGCGCTGAGCACGACCATCACCTTCAGGTAGACGGCAACCAGTTTCGCAGCACGCCCGAATGTCGCGTCTGCTACTCCCTGTTGCGTGAGTGATTCAATCACTGCACGGCACCATTGACGATGGAACTGTCTGAAGCGGTCTTCGTCGATATCGCGTGACTCAGGGCTACAAACGAACTCCCTGACGCCACAGCCCTCAAGCGCGTCTCGCAGCTTCTCCTTCTTCGCAGATCGCCAACGCCGTTGCACTGCACGCGCTGCCGCCCACGCGGCGAAGCGATGCCGGTGCTCGGTCATGTCGTAAGGCATTTAGTGGCGCTTCTCCCGTCTCCCCATTGTTACCACGACTTACCCCCCGGACGTAAAGAGGCCATCCCAATACGTTAGGTCCACCTGACCGGGTTCGAGATAGACTCGTCTATCAGCTCTTGATCTTTGTGAACCCACCTGTCCAGCTTCAGGTTCTCCCGCAAGATGCCAATGTCTTTGTCCCCGCGGCCGGAGATGTTTACGAGAACGACGTCGGATTTCTTCATGCGCGGAGCCCGCTTGATGGCTTCGGCGACGGCATGGGCCGATTCAAGCGCGGGAATAATTCCTTCGGTCCGGGCGAGCACAGTGGTTGCTCTCAGTGCTTCAACGTCGGAGGCCGGAACATATTCCGCGCGGCCCGTGTCCTTGAGCATGGCGTGCTCGGGGCCAATCGACGGGTAGTCCAATCCTGCCGACACCGAATGCGTGGCCGCGATCTGCCCGGATTTATCCTGCAGGACGTAGGAAAATGTGCCCTGCAACACGCCTGGGGATCCGCCGCGGAAGCGCGCCGCATGCTGGCCAAGCGCTTCTCCGCGCCCACCCGCTTCCACGCCGATGAGTTCGACTTTCTTGTCTTTCAGGAAGTCGTAGAAGATCCCGATAGAATTCGAGCCGCCGCCTACGCACGCAATGATCGCCTTGGGAAGCTTGCCTTCGGCTTTGAGAATCTGCCGCCGCGCTTCGCGTCCGATTACACGGTGAAAATCGCGTACCATGGTCGGATACGGATGCGCTCCGAGTACACTGCCCAGCAGATAATGTGTCGTGCGGACGTTGGTGACCCAGTCGCGCATGGCTTCGTTGATCGCGTCTTTCAGCGTGCGCGAGCCGGAATCCACGCCGCGCACTTCCGCACCCAGCAGCCGCATGCGGAAGACGTTCAACTCCTGCCGGCGCATGTCCTCGGTTCCCATATAGACGACACACTCGAAGCCGAACAATGCGCACACTGTGGCCGTGGCCACGCCGTGCTGGCCGGCGCCGGTCTCGGCGATCACGCGGTGCTTGCCCATGCGCTCGACCAGTAGCGCCTGGCCCAGGCAGTTGTTGATCTTGTGAGCGCCGGTGTGGAGCAGATCTTCGCGCTTCAGGTAGATCTTCGCGCCGCCCAGCTTGCTGGTGAGCCGCTGCGCGAAAAACAATGGTGTCGGACGCCCGGCGTACTGCTTGAGCAAGTATTCCAGGCGCTGCTGAAATTTGCGGTCGCGCTTGGCTTTCTCGTACTCGTGCTCCAGTTCTTCGAGAGCGGCCATGAGTGTTTCCGGGACGTAGCGCCCGCCATAGACGCCGAAACGTCCGGCCGTGGCTGCGGCGGGCTTCTTCGGTGTGGTGCTGCGTGTGTGCTTGGTAACGCTCGCTGTCGCCATGATCAGTTACTCTCGTCCGTGGTTCGTACGGCCTGGATAAAGGCGTGGATTTTTTCCGCGTCCTTTTTTCCTGGCGCTCGTTCCACCCCGGTCGAAACGTCCACTCCCCAGGGGCGCAAAATGTGAATTGCCTCCTGCACGTTTTCTGCGCGCAGTCCCCCGGCGACGATCAGTTTGCTGATGCTGTTGATCACTCCTGCCCAGGGTTGTACCCGTTCCCAATCGAAGGTCTGTCCGGTGCCACCGCGCTGCCCGGAGCCGGAAGAGTCGAGCAGCACGCCCGAGATCACGCCCGGGCGGAAGCCGTGCGTCTCGAGAAAAAGATCGCCGTTTTCGGCCACGTGGATCTTTTGCACCCGTTTCCCTTTGTAGGCTTCATCGGGCTCGACTAGCCCGCTGGACACCGGATCCCAACCCACGCTTTGGTCGGCGGGCTTGTCGAAGATGTGTGCCGGGCAGGTGCGGAAAATGATGGGCCGGCGCAGGCCCTTTGACATCAGCCGGAAAAGCGAGCGGCTGAATTCGGCGTCTTCTTCGCCGTGAAGCTGAACCGCGGTGAGGCCGGTCTCGGTGACGATCTGCTGCACGCGCTCCACGGTCTCGTTCACGAACACGCCGATCTTTTCCACCTTCAGGGGTAAATCGGCGACGATGGATTTCACGGTCTCGACCGTAACCCGCCGGGGACTCTTTTCGTAAAACACAAAGCCCAGCGCGTTCGCGCCGGCGGTTACCGCCGCGAGAGCGTCGTCACGGTTGGTGATGCCGCAAATCTTGATCCAAGTCATAAGAACCAGTGGTTGGTGGCTAGTGGTCAGTGGTTAGCAAAAGCCATTAAACGTCTAACCACTAACCACCGTCTTCGCCTCTTCCAGCAGTTTTGCCAGTGCCTCTCCCGGCCGCTCGGCTCGCATCAGGGATTCGCCGATCAGGAATGCGTCGTAGCCGGCGGCGCGGAGACGGGCCAGGTCTGCGCCGGAATGAATGCCACTCTCGGCCACGCGGAGGCAGTTCGACGGAACTTTTCCGGCTAGCCTTAAGGCGGTTGCGAGGTCGACGGCGAAGGTTCGAAGGTCGCGGCTGTTGACGCCGATCAGGTCGCATCCGGCGTCGAGTGCGCGCTGCAACTCTTCTTCGTCATGGACCTCGCACAAAACGTCAAGGCCGTGCGCCTGGGCGCTGCGTGCCAACGTTACCAATTCTTTCTGCTCGAGCGCAGCCAGGATGAGCAGGACCGCGTCGGCGCGATGAGCGCGTGCCTCGACAATCTGAAATTCGTCAACGATGAAGTCCTTGCGCAGGCAGGGAAGAGCGGTGGCGGCCGAGGCCTGCCGCAGATAGTCGAGCGATCCCTGAAAGAACTCTTCGTCGGTCAATACCGACAGGGCAGCGGCGCCAGCGTGTTCCAGTTCCCGCGCCAGGTCTGCCGGGCGAAAAGCGGCGCGGATCATGCCTTTCGACGGAGAGGCTTTTTTCAGTTCGGCGATGATCGCGATCCCGTTCTGCGCGAACCGGCACAGTTGTTGGCGGAAACCTCTGGGTGTGTGCTCCGCTGCTTTACGCTCCCAGGCGCGCAGGTCGACACTTCTCCGGCTTTCCGAAACATGTTTTCGGACGGCGGAGACGATGGAGTCGAGGGAGGCAGGCATGGATGACAATTATACGGAAGCGGCCTGCGATTGAGGGTTTTCGAATGTCTGCGCAAAGGTTCGCGAAGGACGCGAAGAAAAGCTTGAACCACAGGGGCGCAGGGGACCACCGGCCAGAATCCTCAGCCACGAAGCATCAAAGCACGCAAAGAGGCCCACTCCGTTGACCCAACCCATTCAAGATGTTATAAACAACTGCTTTGTGCCGGAGGTGTGCAGCCGGTCGTACCGGCTGTGGCCCGCGGCATGAGCTTTCCAGACGCGGCCAAATCAGCACTCCTAATTATGTCTTGCGGTGGAAGCGCGTTCGGAACTCCGGTGACTTGTGTGCCGCGACGGAAATCTCGCGCGGGGAAGAGAATGCTCCGGAGCAGAATCACACGTCGTGATCCCTGAATATCAGTGACTGATCCCTGGAGGATTCTTATGCGCACCTGGACCGCAACTTTTGCGTCTGTGGGATGCCGGTTTGCGAAAACCGCCGCGACCTTTACCACTATGCTGGTCTTGACTGGCGCGGGCGCGTTAGCGCAGCCCGCCGAAGAAGCGGGCGGCGAGGCCGCACTCAAACTGCCCGACCTTTCTACGGTGTCGTTCCTGGGCATGGACGGCCACCGCCTGCTGATGATTGGCCTGCTCTTCTGTGTGTTTGGGCTGGGCTTCGGCATGACCATCTACATGCGACTGAAAAACCTGCCCGTGCACCGCGCGATGCGGGAAATTTCCGAGCTCATCTACGAGACCTGCAAGACCTACCTGATCACGCAGGGCAAGTTCCTGATGCTGCTGTGGGCGTTCATCGCGGCGGTCATCGTCCTCTATTTTGGCGTGCTGCGGCATTTCGAGGTTCAGCGGGTGATCATCATCCTGGCGTTCAGCCTGGTGGGAATCGGGGGCAGCTACGGGGTGGCGTGGTTTGGCATTCGCGTGAATACGTTTGCGAATTCGCGGACGGCGTTTGCGTCTCTGCCGGGGAAACCTTATCCGCTGTACCAGATTCCGCTCGAGGCCGGGATGTCGATCGGCATGATGCTGATCTCGGTCGAACTACTGATCATGCTGATCATCCTGCTGTTTGTGCCGGGCGACTACGCGGGGCCGTGCTTTATCGGCTTTGCGATTGGCGAGTCGCTGGGCGCAGCGGCGTTGCGTATCGCGGGCGGCATTTTTACCAAGATCGCCGACATCGGAAGCGACCTGATGAAGATCATCTTCAAGATCAAGGAAGACGACGCGCGCAACCCGGGCGTGATCGCCGACTGCACCGGGGACAACGCCGGCGACTCGGTCGGGCCCTCCGCCGACGGTTTCGAGACTTACGGCGTCACAGGCGTGGCTCTGATCACCTTCATCCTGCTGGGAGTGAAAGATCCGGCCATTCAGGTTCAGCTGCTGGTCTGGATTTTCGTGATGCGCATCATGATGCTGGTCGCCAGCGCAGCGGCGTATTTCATCAACGCCGCCATCGCCAAAGCAAAGTTCGGCAACGCCGACGAGATGAACTTCGAACATCCGCTGACTTCGCTGGTGTGGATCACCTCGATCGTCTCGATTGCGATTACCTACGTCGTTTCCCGCTTTATCATTCCGGATCTCGGGGGAGACGCTTCGCAGTGGTGGAAGCTGGCAACCATCATTTCGTGCGGCACCTTGGCCGGGGCCGTCATTCCCGAACTGGTGAAGGTCTTTACTTCGGTGCACTCGCGGCATGTAAAGGAAGTGGTCAAGTCGGCGCAGGAAGGCGGAGCGTCGCTCGGTATCCTGTCGGGCTTTGTAGCCGGTAACTTCTCCGGCTACTACCTCGGGCTCTCGATGATGGTGCTGATGGCGATCGCCTATTCCATGAG
Source organism: Terriglobales bacterium (assembly GCA_016201265.1). GTDB lineage: Bacteria > Acidobacteriota > Terriglobia > Terriglobales > Acidobacteriaceae > Acidiflorens. Next base: position 5,853 of record JACQDD010000233.1, read on the forward strand.
CACAATGGGATTGGCGGCGGCGGCCACCATGATCGCCGCGCCGGTGTTTGCGTTTGGCCTGGTCGCTTTCGGCTTCCTTGGCATGGGGCCGGTTACGATTGCCGTGGATTCCTACGGGCCGGTTACCGACAACGCGCAGTCCGTTTATGAGCTTTCGCTGATTGAGCAAGTGCCGAACGTCCAGAACGAACTCAAGAAGGATTTCAACTTCACCGTGAATTTCGACCGCGCCAAGCATCTGCTCGAAGCGAACGATGGCGCCGGCAACACCTTCAAAGCTACTGCGAAACCGGTGCTGATCGGGACGGCTGTCGTAGGGGCGACGACCATGATTTTCTCCATCATCATGGCCCTCACCAACGGACTCACCGCGAACGTCGAGAAGCTCTCGTTGTTGCATGCACCGTTCTTCCTGGGCCTGATTACCGGCGGCGCCATGATCTACTGGTTTACCGGCGCTTCTACCCAGGCGGTGACCACGGGCGCCTACCGTGCGGTTGAGTTCATCAAGGCCAACATCAAGCTGGAGGGAGTGGAGAAGGCCAGCGTCGCCGACAGCAAGAAGGTGGTTGAAATCTGCACGCAGTACGCGCAGAAGGGCATGTTCAACATCTTTCTCGCGGTTTTCTTCGGGACCCTGACTTTTGCCTTCGTGGAACCGTTCTTCTTCATCGGCTACCTGATTGCGATCGCCCTGTTCGGTCTTTATCAGGCGATCTTCATGGCGAACGCCGGCGCTGCCTGGGACAACGCCAAGAAAATCGTCGAGGTCGAACTGAAGCAGAAGGGAACTGAGTTGCACGCCGCGACCGTTATCGGCGACACGGTAGGGGATCCCTTCAAGGACACCTCCTCGGTCGCTATGAACCCGGTCATCAAGTTCACGACGCTGTTCGGGTTGCTGGCAGTGGAACTGGCGGTCTCGCTGACGCGCGAACAGGGCGCGGGCCTGGCGCACGCCTTGGCTCTCGCCTTCTTTGCGGTGTCGTTCTTCTTCGTCTATCGGTCGTTCTACGGAATGCGGATTGGCTCGGAGCCGGCGCCCGTTAAGCAAGGGTGACGGACCAGGGCCGACAGGTACGCAGAAAAGAAAACGCCATCCAGCGTCGCTGGATGGCGTTCCTATTTCGGCGCGATCTACTGTTTTGGGAAGGTGGGCGTGTCGAGGGCGCCGGCACGGAGCCCGTCGCTCCGGGGCTGAGCGTGATAAGTTGATGCCATGTTCATTGGGCACTTCGGAGTTGCGCTGGCTGCGAAGCGCGTCGCGCCTCGGACTTCGCTTGCTGCTCTGATCCTTGCGGCGGAATTTCTCGATTTGATCTGGCCCATCTTTTTGCTGCTCGGTCTCGAGCATGTTCGAGTGGCTCCCGGAATTACCAAGGTGCAGCCGTTCGATTTCTACGACTATCCGCTCTCGCACAGTTTGACCATGGCGCTGCGCTGGGCGCTGGCCGTGGGCCTGGTCTATCACCTGGTGCGGCGTTACGTCCGAGGGGCGTGGGTGCTCGCGGCTCTCGTGGTCAGCCACTGGGTGCTGGATTTCGTATCGCATCGCCCGGACATGCCGCTGTGGCCGGGCGGACCGAAGGTGGGACTCGGCTTGTGGAACTCGTGGACCGGTTCAATCTCGGTGGAAGTGCTGCTGTTCGCTGCCGGGATCTGGCTTTATGTCAGTGCCACGCGCGCGCGCGACCGTGTGGGAGTGTGGGCGCTGTGGAGTCTGGTTGCCTTGCTAGCGGTGGGCTGGCTGGCAGCGATGTACGCGCCGCCGCCGCCCGACGTCCATCAACTCGCGCTCGGGTCACTCGTCATCTGGATCACGGTGCCGTGGGCCTGGTGGGCCGACGCGCACCGCGAATCCACGAACGCGGAGACGCGGCAAGCCGCGTCTCTACACTAGGAAGGGCGCGCGTCCAGGTGCAAGGCCGCTTCAGAACGCGTCCCGCATCTTGTCTTTCACGCTCCTGGCGAGTTTCTCGATTTCCTGCGCCTTTTTGATCACGTCCATGGACAAGATGTTCGGGCTGGTCTTGTCCACGTTCTGCTTCAGTTCGGCGGCCAGACTGAGCAACTTTTCCGTATCGCGCCGCAGCGCCAATTGCCGTTCCATGACAACGTTCGCGATCTGCATCCGTTCGAGCTTCTGATGCGGATCCTCCCAGGTGGCATTGATTGCGGCGCGATGGGCCGGAGTGTCATAAGCCACGGCCTTCCTTTGGACATCGGTGAGATCCGGAACTGCTTTCGACTGGGCTTGGACGGTTACAGCGCAGAACATCAACGTCAGAGGTAGAACATACTTCCCCATACCATGCTCCTGCATCACCGGTCCGCATTCTGCGGGCGGCAATCGTTCTTTAGCACGGTATGGATGTGGAAAGGGTGCGCGAAGGGCGCGGTTACCGCACGAAGGTAATGCTGTGCGCCTTCAAAGCTGCTTCATTTCCCCGGCACAAGTTCGTTCGGGGACTGGTTTGGGGATTGCTGCTTAGGTGACGACCAAACTCCTCCGATTGATTCTCCATTGGCTAGGGGTTACTATGGCGCCAGTGAAGAAGATCATCCAAGTTCACATTTCCAGAGGCGAGAACTATTTCGTCGCCGAATGCCTCGACTTGCCTGTCGTTACTCAGGCAAAAACACTCGATGAACTGGCACAGAATCTGAGGGAAGCGATTGCTCTCCAACTGGAGGGCGAAAACCTCGCCGACTTTGGCCTAGCGGACGATCCTTCCATCTTGGCGAGCTTTGAGCTAGAGCTGTTGGCGCATGCCGAAACCTAAGGTCCTCTCCGGCACAGACGTCATCAGAATCTTTTCTCTCTTTGGGTTTAAGGTGATTTCGCAGCGGGGTAGCCATGTCAAGCTGCGACGGCTTCAGACCGGAGGCGTGCAGCAGACATTGACCATCCCCAACCACAAAGAGCTAGACCGGGGAACTTTGGTGGCCATCTACCGGCAGGCGCTGCGTTATGTTCCGGAGAAGGAACTCCGGCCCCATTTCTACGGGGAGTAGTCGGCCTAGGGCCTCTGAACTCCTCGAGTTGGCGCTCCACCGCCGCTACAGCGAGCTCATGTTGGACAGGAACTCGCTGTTGGCACGCGTCTTCGAGAGCTTGTCGATCAGCAACTCCATCGCTTCCACCGGCGACAGCGGGTTCAGCACCTTGCGTAGTA
>JACQDD010000234.1 GCA_016201265.1 Terriglobales bacterium
CCACCGGAGACTCGCACGCCAGGTCCTCCAGGGTGCGGTCCACGGTGTTGTAACGCCCGGAGCAAACGGTGGAGAGGCGCACATTCCCGGCGCCCAGAATGTCGTAGCGGTGAAAGTCTTCGATCTGGACCTGGCTCTTGACCAGCAGCGCCTTCGGAGTGCCTGAGAGACTTGCTCCAATGCTCACGCTGCCGCGCCATCCCCGGTCCCGGCCGCTGAACAGTTTTGTGATCTGTCCCAGCTGGCCCTTCTGCCATTGCAGCGCAACCTGCACGGGTGTTTCCGCCAGGCTGGAGGCGCGCTGCCAGGTGGCGTTGAGCTGAATGAGCCCGGTGTCAGTGAGATTGAAATCGGTGCGTACCGGCTGGGCCTTCATGCGCGCGCCCCAGGAGTTTTCTGAGTCCTGCCACAGGGCGACGTCGGCGTCGGTTAGCGCCCAGGATTTTTTCTCCTGCCCAAGCTTGAAGTTGATGCGGGCGTGGGTCGCTTCCAGGTAGGGAAATGCGGGGCGGCGCTCCGAGGCTGGTTTTGCGGTCGGTGCTGCGGGAATGTGTGCGCTACGCTCCAGAAGACTCGCCAGGTTCCAGCGGCCCTGCTCGTTGCGCACCAGGTTGATGCTGGGTTCGCTGGCACTCAGGGTAGCGATTTCCAGGCGTCCGCGCAGCAGGGAGCGAAAGCGGATGGCGGCGGAAACATCCTGCGCGCGGATCATGGGCTCGGCGCTGAACGCCGGATCGTCGGAGATGACCAGTCCCTCGAGATCGAAGCCCGGTCGTGGCAGGAGATGCACGCGTACATTGTCGATTGCCACTTTGCGGCCCAGGGCGGACCCGATGGAGCCGGCAATCCGGTAGTGCAGCCGGTAGACGCCGGGGCGGAACAGAAACAGGATAAGCAAGAGCGCCGCAAGCGCGGCGAGCTCCCGCCTGGAACGCAGAAGTTTCACTTTACTGCCTTAAACGTGCGTGACCATCGGGTTTCGTCAAAGAAATGAATGATGATGTGCGCCAGAAAGCCCAACCGGTCGCCCATGCTGCGCATCTGGTATTGGTTCGACGGCGTGTTAAAGGACCAGTAGATGAACATCGGACGCCCGATCACGTTGGCCTGCGGAATGAACCCCCAGTAACGGCTGTCGTAGCTCACGTCGCGGTTGTCACCCATGGCGAAGTAGCTGTTGGGTGGCACCACGATGTCCTCGCCTTCCACGTGGGAGCGAAACTCCTGCTGCCACTGCTCGTTTCTGACACCGAGCATTTCCGAAGGAGGCAGCGCGGGAAAATTGTCGCGGTAAGGGTTGTAGTCTCCCATCTTGTGCTGAACGTAAGGCTCATCAAGTTTCTGGCCGTTGCGGTAGACAAGGCCGTCGCGCAGATGAATGTGGTCGCCGGGAATGCCCATGACCCGTTTCACGACAAACAGTCCTTGTTCCTCCGGCGAAAGAAAAACCACGATGTCACCGCGGCGGATGTCGCGGTAGGGCACGGTCGGACCCATCCAACGGGTCTGCGGCGCAAACTGTTCGCGGTTGACGAACACGTGGTCCCCGATGAGCAGCGTGTCTTCCATGGAACTGGAGGGAATTTCAAACGCCTGCAGGATGAACGTAATGATGAACAGCCCGGTGACCAGGACTCCGGCGAGGGAAGCCAGAAATTCGACCGTCGTTTCGCGGGGCTTTTCTTCCTGGGGCGTATCTTTCTCTTTTTCTTTTTTCGGCACGTTGGTTTTCCGTTTCGGAAGTTGGTTTTCTTCAGCGCACCAGCCGGAAGGTACGCTCCCAGCGGGTGATCTGGAACACGTGGGTCACCGCGTAGGCAAGGTGATAAAGTTTATCACCTGCGGTCGGCGATCCGGGAAGATCGTTGTTCAGGCTGCTCGCCGACCAGTAGATGAGCAGCGGGCGCCCGATAATGTTTTCGCGCGGCACGAAGCCCCAGTAGCGGCTGTCCTGGCTGTCGTCGCGGTTGTCTCCCAGGACAAAATAGTGGCCTTCGGGGATGATGAGCTGCTTGTCCTCGACCAGTTTCCGCATTTCCTGCCACCAGCGCGCTGTGACGCCGAAGGCGGGAACATCGGTGCGGGGGAAGTCATCGCGGTAGGGCTGGCGGTCGGTCGAGATGTAGTGCACATACGGCTCATCGAGGGGCGTGCCGTTGACGTAAACGCGTTTGTTGATGAGGCGCACGCGATCTCCGGGCAGTCCCACCACGCGTTTCACGAAATGCTGCGCGGGATTCACCGGGTAATGAAACACGATGATGTCACTCCGCCGGACCTTGCGGTAGGGCAGTACGGAGTTCCACAGCCCGCTGTCGCCATAGCAGAACTTGTCCACCAGCAGGTAGTCGCCGATCAGCAAAGTCTTTTCCATCGACTCCGACGGGATGGTGAACGCCTGTACCACGAAGGTGACGGCGAAGACGGCAATCACCACGGTTCCCGTCACCGATTGAATGGTGGCGGGCCAATCACTGGCCGAGATTTTTTCGCTCCACGACATACTGGGACCAGTGCTAAAGCGCACTCCCATCTTTGATCGCGCGCTGCCACTCCGGCGATGTGGACAGGTGATCCAGGACCTGCCGGGCCGCCTCCTGCTCGGCCCGCTTCTTGGTGGGGCCTTGCGCGCGCGCCACAAATTCGGCCACCTCGGGCTCCGGTAATCGCACTTCGACAGTGAAGGTTTTTCTGTGTTCCGGTCCTTCTTCTTTCACCAGAGCATAGACCGGCTGCCGTCTTCCGCCCGCCTGTAGGGTTTCCTGCAGAGCGGACTTGAAATCCATCACCGGGATGGCGCTGGTCTCCAGTTTCATGTGGGCCAGTTCGGGCTCCACAATGGTTCGCAGGATGAAGTCCCGCGCCACGGTCCAACCGCCATCGAGATAAAGGGCGGCCAGGATGGCTTCCAGCGCGTCCACCAGGAGAGTTGCTTTGCTGCGGCCGCCACTTTTCTCTTCGCCGCGGCCCAGGCGCAGATAATGACCGATCTGAAGCTGCTCGGCCACGCGCAGCAGGTGCCTCTGCCCCACCAGGTGCGCGCGCAGCTTGGAAAGATGTCCTTCCTGGAATCCGGGAAAGCGATGGAAGAGCGTCTCGGTGGTGACCAGTCCCAGCACGGCGTCGCCCAAGAATTCCAGCAGTTCATTGTCACCGCGGCGGGATGACGGACTGGTTCCCAGCGCCTCCACCTCGCGCGCCTGCGAACTGTGGGTCAGAGCCTGCTCGATGATTTCCTGGCGCTGGAAGCGGTAGCCAAGACTCTCTTCCAGCGCCATGATTTCGCGTGCCTTCATGATTTGGCGGAACCGCTCCCTTTCAGCGGCGGGCGGTCAGTTCTTCGGAGGTTGGCTCTGAGGTTGGGCCGGGGGCGCCGCGCCTCCTGTGAGTTGTTGTAAGCGGTCGCGTTCCCGCCGCGCCGAAGTCCCGATCGGAGTATTTTCCGGGCTCAGTTCGACGGCGCGAATGGCAACTTTCAGCGCCTCCTCGTACTTCTGTTGTTTGTCCAGCGCCAGCGCCAGGCGCAGGACATCTGCCGGAAAAGGCTGGCTGGGGAAGGCGTCAATCGCCTTCTGGAAATTCGTTTGTGCCCCGGGGAAATTGTTCTTGCTGTACTCGATGGCGCCCATGGTGGAATACGCCTGCGAACGCAGACCCGACTTGTAGGCGTCCAACCTGTCCTGGGGCGTACCCGCGGGCACACTGATATCGGTATCCACCGTTGTCAGTGCCTTCTGCGCCATTTTCGTCGCCTCGTCATAACGCTGATCGCGATCCAGATCCGACTCCCGCGTTCTTTCCGCAATCACCTCGGCCACGGTTACGAGGGCCTCCGGGTCGTCGCCGTCGAGGCTGAGAACCTTGCGGCCCATGGCTTCGGTTTTCTCGGCGTTGTTCGTGTTCTGGTGGGCGCGCATCGCTTGCGTGTACAGCAGCCCCCGCAGCTCGCTGTCCGGAAACTTGGTGGCGAAATCGTCGGCCGCCTTTTCTAGCGAGGAGGCGTCTTTGTTCGTCACTGCCGCGTTGTAAGCCTCGAATTCAGGCTGGGTCTTGGCCTGCGGCCGGCGCTTGCCTTGTGGGGCCGGCGCGGGCTGACCCGGAGCAGCCTGTCCCGCCGGAGCGGTTTGGCTACCTTGTGTGGTTTGCCCTGTTGCCGGCGGATTCTGCTGCCCCGCCTGTCCAGTGCTCTGGGCGACGGCCCAGATGGCAATACTCAGTACAGCCACTACCATTGCTGTGCGCTTCATGCTCTCTCCCGTAAGGTTTCAAGGTTTCAGAGCCTCAAGGTTTCGACGAAGGCTGCAACTTTGAAACCTCGACACTTTGAAACATCGAAACCCGCTCTACTGGGGCTTGGCCGCGGCCGGAGGTTCATACGGCTGTTCGATACCGCGTTCCGCCGCCGTTTTTGCTTCCGGAAGGGCGGCGCCGGCCGCATTCAGAGCCGCTCGGTAGTGATCCACGGCGACATCGCGCTCCTCCTTCAAGTCGAAAATCCTGCCCAGGTAGATGTGAGACCAGGCGATCACTTTAGGTTCGTGAGCCATTTGCAGGGCCCGTTCAAAGTACGTTCGCGCTCCCTCCATGTCGCGGTTCCTGGTCGCCACCTGCGCCAGGATGAACAACGCCCGGCCCGGGTCTTCCTGATCCTCGTCGAGCGCCTGCTGCGCCAGTTTCTGCGCCGTCTCGGTATCGCCTGCGGAAAGCCGCCGCTCCGCGTTCAGCAGCAGGCGTTCATTCTTGGGGCGCGCCAGATGCAGTAACTCGGGCGCCGCCTCGCCCGCGAATTCGATCTGCGATGTCCGCTTCATTTCCCTGCCGACGTCAATCGCGTCCAGCATCTCGGCGTACATGGCGCGCAGTCCGGCAGGGTCCTTTTCGAACTTGATCAGGGCGTCGTAGAAGTAGTGCGTGAGGACGTATCCTTCCTGATCCGACTGGTCCAGGGTCTTGAGCCGCTCGGCCTCCGGCGTTTTCGCTGAGCCCAGGGTCCGCGCTTCGATCGCCCGCGCCAGGCATTCGGTCACGAGCAGCGAAATGTTGTTCTTGAAAGCCTCATCCATGGGGGCGGTCTTCACTGCATCGAGCAGCGGCTCCAGCCGTTTGAACGAGCCGCCATTTTTCAAGGCCAGGGGATCGAGCAGGTAATGGAGATAGGTGTGCCGGATCTGCTGCATCTTGAGCGAACTGGAAGGTGAAATCACCACAAAGTAGTCCAGCGCGTAATTGCGGGCATTGGCTTGGCCGGGCGCGCCCATGGCGTCCAGATACACGATAAACTGCCGGCCCAGGTAGCCGGCCGACGGCAGCTTCAGATAGATCTCGGTGTCGAATGTCATCTTCGACAGCGGCGCGTGATAAGTCTCGGTGAATGCGACGTAGCGGGCGCGATGCCGCTCCCAGATGTCATGCAGGCCCACCTTCTCGTAGAACGCTTTCATAAACGGAACCATAGCGGCGACGCCCGCCGCATCGGGTGGGAGCTCGGCTTGCTTGACCTTGGGCTCGAACGTCGGAGGGTCCTGCAAATACAGCGCCAGCGATACATATTGGGCGAGGTCGCGCGAAGAGTCAGGGAGCTGGTGCTCGCGGTACAACTGGCACATCGGAGCCAACACATCCTGGGCCTCGGGCGTGTTCTGGACCGCTTTGGCGACCTCCGACCGGATCTGCGCGCGCAGCGGATCGGAAGCATTCAGTTCCTGGTCATAGCCGCAGGTGTTGATGGTGGTCAGGACCGTGAACAGGGTCTCACTCGTGTCCAGAGACACGTTCGGCTTGTTCTCGGCAAGAGAAGGAAATGCCAGAAGTACAGCCAGACTCAGAACGAACGCCGGTCGAAAACTCTGTCCCAGGGAATCCTCCTGATTGCGGGCGCAGGGGCAAGCTAGAAAATAGTGTACGAACTGGTGAATTCGGGGTCAAACCGGGTCGTTCTTATGAAGTACATGGATGGAGTCGTGGCGAGCTGGTTCCTTTGTGTTCCTTCGTGTCCTTTGTGGTTCCTGCCTTTTTCTTAACCACGAAGGACACAAAGGTGCACGAAGGAAGATCAGCCCTTCACGCTGATCTTGGAGAAAGAAATCACGGCCCGCCCGGAGATCGGGCGACCCATGGAAAGCGCCGGCCGGAAGGTGGTGAAGATCAGGATTTTCTTTACTTCCGGCAATACGGCCTCGGCATCGTCGGGCTGCGACAGGATGCGGTAGTCCTGCACCCGGCCGTTGGCATCCACGTAAGCTTCGATGACCACCGAATCGTCGCCGATACTGCCGAAGGACGTGCCGAACACCGACTGCTCCAGTTGCGGCGCGGTGTAGAGCATCAGCGGAACGTCGGCGCTGGAGGCCTCCAATTGCCCCGGCAGCGCGAAGAAGCCGAGCAGCAGGCCAAAAGTCAACACCGCGCTTACCAGTCCGGCCGTGGCCGGAACCATGAAGGCGTTGAGCGTGTTCTCCATTCTCACCAGGAAGCCCTCAAACCGCGGCCGCCGCGCGTGGGCCACCTGCTGCGAGATCGCCACTCGCAGCTTCAGAGCCAAATCCTCCGGAGCCTTCTTCGGACCCAGTCCGGCGAGCAGTTGTTGTGTCCGCCGCAGCGCAGCATATTCCCGCGCGCAACGGGCGCACTCTTCCATGTGACGGCTGAGCGCGTGCATCTCCACTCCGCTCACCTGCCCGTCCAGATACGGCGAGAACAGTTCCTTGACCTCACCGCAGTTCATGGTGTCACCTCAGCCTCTCTGCCGCCACCCGAGCCGGGGGCCATCCTGTCCAGCTGTTCGTCCGGTATCAGCAGCCCCATTTCCGCGCCGACCTCCCGGACGTATCCCGCCAATCTCTTCCGCAGCGCCTGGCGACCGCGCGTGATGCGCGACTTCACCGTTCCCAGCGAAATCTGCAAGACCTCCGCGATCTCCTCGTACGACATCTCCTCCAGGTCGCGCAGGATCAACGCGGTCTGAAAAGGTTCGGGGACGTCGTGCAGCGCTTTCTCGACCGCCGCTCGCACCTCGGCGTGCGCGAAGTTGTCAAAAGGCGACTCGCCCCGATCCACCAGCCGATCTTCCAGGCCAAACTCGCAGCCTTCGGCTTCCACCGGCTCGATGGGCGTCTCGTGCGCCTTGTGCCGGAACCACCACCGCCGCCGGTTGGCGGCTTCATGCAGCGCGATGCGGTAGATCCAGGTCTTGAGGCTCGACCCCCCGTGGAAATGTTTCATTCCGCGGAAGACCTTCAGAAAAACTTCTTGCGTGGTGTCCGCGGCGTCGGACGGGTCGTTGACGACGCGATACACCAGGTTGTAGATCGGCTGATGAAATTCCCCGATCAGCCAGACGTAGGCTTCTTCGGAACCCGCCTTCAATTCGGCAATGACAGCGGCTTCCTGGGATCGGGCTCCGAACGCGCTCGCGAGATCGCTCAAGGTCGTAGCTCCCGCCATGATCCTCATGGCGTATCCTCAATTATAAAATTATCGCGGCCCGACGGCGGGAATTCTTCTTTTCCCGAGACTACTCCCAGAAAGCCCGCCTTAATCACTTAGACGCCGGCGGGGGCATTGAAGTTCCGGGGTACTAAGTGGTTTGTTTTCAATGCGTAGCCGTGGCTGGCACTTAGCACTTAGCAACTAGCCAAACCGTACAAGCCAAGCCGGGACGAGGTCTGGCAGTTGTTTTTGGCTAAGTGCTAAATGCTAAGTGCCAAGTGCTATTTCGTCTGCGGCGCACTCTGCGGATTTGCGGCTGCAGGCGACGCATTCGGCTTGGCCGGCTTCTTCTTCGCCGGCTTCTTGGGGGGCTCGGTATCGTCCACGATAATCTTCTTCGGCGGTGCGGGTGGGGCCGCGGCTTGCGCCGTTTTGAGTTGGTTGCGGAGGCGAGCCAGTTCGTTCTCCTTGGCGGCGGCCAGGTTCTGCATGCGCTCGCCGAGCGCCCGCCGCGCACTCTGCAACGAACTCATGTCGTTGCTCAAATTCTGAAACTCGTCTTTTGACCCGAAGGCCCCAGCCGATTCCACTACTGGACCGAAGACGTCATAGAGCGCATCCAGGTTGCGGTAGAGCTTGAAGCTGGCGGCCAGATCCTCGGGCGCGTTGTTGAGCTGGGTGATGATCTCGGGCAGCGCCGATTGCAGGTTGCGCTGGATGGATTCCACGTTGCCCTGGATGTCGCGCTTGGTTGCGGAATCGGCTTTCCATTTCTCGATGCGCGTCTTGCCCAGGTCGCCTTCGATGTTCTGCGCCGTCTGCCGAATCTGGGTCAGGATCGTGTTCAGTTCGCTCACCGACGCGTACGCGACCGGTGGCGGCGCGCCTGGCTGGCTGGGTGCCGCCTGTGCGTTCCCTGCTGCCGGCGCCAAGACAGCCAGGGAACAAACCAAGCACAGCGGAAAAAGGTTGAGAGACTTTGCCATGGGGCTCCGAAGACGTCCTACTCTAGACGCTCAATATCCTAGATGAGTTTGACTCGCGGGGGAAGCTAGGCGAGAATTGAAAGGTCTCTCCACCAAGAGTGGGCCTGTGGCGCAGCTGGGAGCGCGCTTCCATGGCATGGAAGAGGTCGTCGGTTCGATCCCGACCAGGTCCACCAAACCCCGCCTTCAGATAACTTCGACCCGCGCACGATGTCCTGGAGCTGCAGCCACCTTTGCGTCGCAGGTGAGCAGGGTTGCGCCGAGTGCTTCCGCGAGAGCGACATACAGCGCGTCGTAGGACGTCAGGTTGTCGCGCAGTGCCCAAATCCGCCGCAGAAACGGAGTATGCGGATACCGGCGAACTCGCAGGTCCATCAGGTCTTGCAACGCTTCTTCCGCGCGGGAAAGAGAAAGACCGTGCACCGCAACGTAGCGCCGCAAGGCCTGCGTTACCTCCGCATCAAGAAGATGAGGGGCGTGCAAGCTTTCTCCAGCCGCAAAGATCCGGCCGCCTACGCGCAGGCCGCGCGGGGTTTGGAGCAGCCACTCGATTGCCGCCGACGCGTCCAGAACAATCAACGTGCGTCTCGCTCTTCGCGAATGACTGCCGCCGCCGGCGTAGGCAGATTCACGCGCTCGCGACGCTCCAGGCGCTCACGCAACTCGCTAAGCGTGGGCCGTTCCGCGATCTCGCGAATTTCCGCCAGCAGGTAGTCCGAAAGCGACATCCCCGCCATGGCGGCTCGCACCTTGAGGCTGCGATGCAGGGCATCGGGGACGTTTCTGAGCTGGATCATCTTTGACATGTTGTAAACATACTTGCATGTGTAGAGCATGTCAAGCCCGAAGTGGCGCTCCTGTCCTCGGGTGTTCCTAGCTCTCTGGGAGCCCGCTTCCATGGCATGGAAGAACTCGTCGGTTCGATCCCCGACCAGGTCCACCAACAACATCGAGACTAGACAAATGCTGGCGCCGTGAACCCCAGTCCTCGGTGGCCGGCGAGCGCAGGCGTCCGACCAGGTCCGCCAAACTCTTCAACAAATTCGATAGGGCGAGCGTTAACAGACACTGCGTTTGTTGGCATCGCCGATGACTATCGCTGACGCGGCGAAACTTGTTGCGCGCAGCCACCAAGGGTATACAATGCTCCCCGCTTTTCCCGTTCCCAATAGAAATCTCGGCCAAAGCAGAGTGCACGAGAAAGAGCAGTTAGCTACCACTAAAGACATTAAAGGAGGCATGCGCCTCCGAGAGGAGACTTGAATGAAGCGTGCAATTTGGGTAGTCGCAGTTCTGGTGCTGTTGGCGGGTTATGCATTGACAAATCCGAAAGCGGACGACGCCGCTGCGGTAAAAGGGTTGGAAGAGAAGTGGGCGGCAGCGGCGAGCAAGAACGATGCCGCCGCGGTGGGCTCGATGCTGGCGGACAGCATTACCTCGATTGGTTCGGATGGAACCATGCGGAACAAGGCCGAAATGCTGGCGGCGATGAAGGACCGCAAATACGAGAGTGCCGTCGAGGAGGACATCAAGGTCAGTGTCTATGGAGACGCTGCCGTAGCCACCGGAATCTGGCGCGCCAAAGGCACGGATCAAGGCAAGTCCTTCGAGGAAGTGGAGCGCTTTACGGACACCTACGTGAAGACCGGCGGAGAGTGGAAATGCGTGGCCTCGCATTCCTCACCCATGAAGGCCAAGTAGGGTCGCCGGCCTGACGAACTGAAAATCCTGTCGCCAGCCATTGGTCCCAGCGCAAGTTCAAAATCGCTGGGACCAATCGGCAGCGAGAGGAAAGCCATTCTTATCTAAGGCCGTATCTCGATCGGCGTCCCATCGGGCACTAGCTCCCAGATTTCATCTATTTCGGCGTCCGTAACGGCAATGCATCCGTCGGTCCAGTCCATGGCGCGATGAGCGGCGCCTAGCCATCCGAAGCCGTTCGGGAGACCGTGAATCATGATGTCGCCGCCGGGGGCGTCACCGTGCTTAGCTGCTTTTTGCCGGTCGTGATCATTGGGATAGGAAATGTGGATGGACTTGTAGAAGCGGCTCTTCGAATTTCGCCGGTCGAGAGTGTAGTGGCCCTCCGGGGTCTTGTGATCTCCCTGTTGCTCCTTGGCTCCGATCGAAGTACCTCCGAGAGCCACTTTGTAGGTGCGAAGGACTTTCGCTTGCGACAGTAAAGTCAGAGTACGCTCACTTTTTACGACAACTACGTGGTCGGCCTTCGCTGGCTGAGCCGGCGGCACGGGTTCTTCAGCTGCCAGCATCCCAACCAGCAACACCGCGATCATGGCGGGAGTATGTATGTTCTCCCGACAGAATGCTAGCCTGAAAGCGCGATGCGTCTTTCTTTGTGTCCCGGAGCCTGCCCTGAGCGAAGCCGAAGGGTGTCCTTGGCGGTTAAGACAGAGAGCGTGAACCACCAAGGACACGAAGGTTCACGCAGGAGAACTAAGTGGTGCCTCGCTGTTGCAACGGTGCTGTTCCTGACGGCAACCGCACATCCCAGGAACGTTGCCATGCGCTGGATCCTCCGCTACCAGCCGGCCCGCGTCGTGAACGGAGCCCCCGTGCTATTCCGGGTGACGGCTCCGAAGCCGGTGCGCGCGCTCTCCGGCAAATGGCTCGACCACGAAATCTCTTTCAGCTTCGACGCCCGCCAGAAAGCGTGGTTCGGGCTGGCCGGCGCGAGTCTGGAAACGAAGCCCGGCACTTACCCAATTGAACTGCAAGCCGAAACGACCTCGGGACAGGCGACTACTTACAGGCAGGGAATCAAGGTGCTGCGGCAGCGCTATCCCCGTGTGACGCTGACGGTCCCGAGCCGCTACACCGCGCCCAGCCCGGAAGAACTGCGCCAGATCGAAGCCGACAAACAAGTCAAGGCTGAGCTTTTCAAGACCATTAGCGCCGAGCGCGAGTGGAAAGGCGACTTCCAGCCTCCGGTGAAAGCGGCGATCTCCGATGTGTTCGGGGTGCAACGCGTGTTCAACGGCACGGTGCAAAGTACGCACCAGGGCCTCGACTTCCGCGTCCCGACGGGCACGCCGGTGGCCGCAGTGAACAGGGGCACGGTGCTTCTGGCTCGTCCGCTGTTTTTTGAAGGAAACTGCGTCGTCCTCGACCACGGCCAGGGCCTGCTCACGCTCTATCTGCACTTCGCGGAGATTCGCGTCAAAGAGGGGGACCGGGTTGCCAGGGGCCAGGAAATCGGATTGAGCGGAGGCAGCGGACGCGCCACCGGCCCGCACCTGCATCTGGCGGTGCGTTGGCAGGGCGTGTACCTGAACCCGGCGGGGCTGCTTTCCCTGCGGCTTCCGTGATTGATCGCGCCACCGGCAAAGTTCCTAAACCGCAGAGTTCGCAGAGCCGGCTTCCACCAGAGTCCAGGCGGACAGCCCGTCGCAACAGAAACAATTTATTGTTGCGATTTCGCCTCATGGCACGTATATTTTTCAGACTGCCCGGCGGCAGAAGCGATTCGGGGGAAGCGCTTTTCAAGAGTCCGCCGGTCGGAAGTTATCGGGAACCCGAGGGGCCCTCTCATCGGGTTTCCGATTTTATCAGGTGTCGGGTCTCCGGTGTCAGGTCTCAGGAAACCCGGCTCGTCCTCGCAGATTGATAATCGCTGACTCCCGACTCCTGACTACCGACTACTGTTTCTTCCACCGACACTCCATCGCGAAATGTCACGTTGCGCCCCGAAATGGCTGGAATGCGCTCGCCCGTCACAATGATGCCCACCAGGTTCAGCGGATCGGCAGCAGCGATGGTGACGCGCTCACCAGTGAGTGGCAGCTTGCGGTTCGCGCGCAGCGATTCCACCGCCACGGGAAGCGCGAACTGCTCGCCCATGAATCCATCCACGAAGCGGCCGCCACGGACTTCGCCGCGGTCTTCCAGCCGCCGGAATGCGATCTGCAATTCGCGCCAGCGCGGCAGGTTGGTTTCTCGCGCCATCAGGTCGCGGAACACCACGCCGTAACGCCGCAACAGCATCCAGCAGCAGGATTCCACGCTGCGGTCGCGATCGGCGCCTTCGCTGTGCAGCAGCGACCAGCGGCCCGCCGCATGCCGTGGCCGCCGCACTTTGCCCAGCCCGCTCCCAGTTGCGTTTTTCGGCGTGACCAGCGAGCGCAGGTTTTCAAAGCCATCCGCCGTGACCAGTCCGGCGGCGGCCAGTTCCCACAGGCCGGTTTCTATTTCAGCTTTGAGTCTGCCGGTGGCGCGCACCAGGTCGGGGAAAAACAGCGCGCCGCGCTGCCGCAACAGTTCCAGCACCGCTTGCGCCACGGGGCTCAGGAACGACGTTGTGGAATCCTGCGCCCCGGGATGCCGTGGTTGCATCCAGTCCGCGTCTTCGCGCACGAAGAATGCGATTGGGGCCACCCGGGTCGGAATCACGCGCCGCCGGCGTGGAGCGACGGGCGCCCCCGCCCGTCCTGCGGTCGAAACGTTCTCGCGCTGCGGATGCGACGCCGATCCTTGGCCCGCGGACATGCCTCCGCTATCGAGCGTTGCCGGATGCGGCGAGAGCCGCCCCCAGCCCACCGCGCCCGCAAGACAGAGTTGATCCAGGTGCGCCGGATCATAGCCCGTAATTCTTCGCCCGAGCACATAGCGCTCCCACGCGCTGGCCGGAATTTCGAAACCCTGGAGCTGTCGCAGCACTTCGAGGGTTCCGTGCTCGCCGCGCACCTGCGTCCCGGGAGCAATGTGCTGCCAGCGCAGCAGCCAGTTCATGAACTGCGCCGCCGTGACCGGTTCGATCTGCTTGCGCAAAGTCGCGACCGTCAGCCGGTGGATGCGCGCCAGCAGTCGCCGTTCGCACCATTCAGTTTCGGTTTCAACACGGGAGGGCACGGCTTCAGCCGTGCCGCTGCCTTGCGCCGAAGATTGGGGCTTCAGCCCCTGCGGCTGAGGCCGGAATCTCCCGCCCAAAATCGCCCCGCCCGCTTCCATGAGGAGCAGAGCCTTTTCGATTTCAGAAGCCGGGAGTCCCAGCAGATCTCCCAATTCGGACGCCGTCGCTGGCCCCAGATGCGCCATCCATCCGCGCACGGCCGTCAAGACAGCATCATCAAAACTCTCTGTAGAGACGCGGCTTGCCGCCTCTCCGGCCCGTTCACCCGCGGTGGGAGACGCGGCCAGCCTCGTCTCTACAATGGAAGCCTGCGGATGCATCATGCAGAACAATCCCACTCTCTCGGCCGCGACCCAATACCGCCGCCCCAAGGTTTCCGCTACAACCCCGCGCCGCTCGGATTGCAGGCGCTCAAAGAAGTCCCCCCAGCCAGCCGTGGACTGTGCGACGTTGGCCGTGAGCGGTGAGGTGTCAGCCGTGACCTGGTTTTCCTGAGAACTGAGAACTGAGAACTGAGAACTGGTGTTCTCCGGCACCATCACCAGCGTATGCAGCGCATCGTGCAGTTCGTCGGCGTCGCGCACGTCCGGCCAGGCTTCTTCCTGCACCTGCGCGATGGCCGCAGAATCCAATGCGCCCACTTCCTCCAGCACCGAAGCCGGCAGCACCCGCCGCATCTCGACTGCCCGGGCGCGCCGTTCTTCGAGCGGCGCGTCGTCAAGATAAGCATAGGGATTCGCGTTCAGGATTTCGTGCGAGAACTGGGATGGCACCGGCGTATCCACGGCCAGGCAGCGGATTCGTCCTTCTTCGATCCCGCGCAACACTTCGCGCAGGCCGTCGATGTCCATGGCTTCGGTGAGCACGTCTTTCATCACTTCGGCGACGAGCGGATGATCGGGAATCTTGATGTCCCCTTCGATGTTCTCGAAACACGCCGCCACATCGGGAAAGACCGATGCCAGCAGATCGTCGGAGCGGATGCGCTGGATCTGCGGCGGCACTTTCTTGCCTCCCTGAAAGCGCAACAGAGCGAGGGCGCGTGTTGCATCCCAGCGCCAGCGCGTCTGAAAGACGGGCGCGGCCAGCGCCGCTTGTTCCAGAATCGGCGCCATGCTCTCGGAGTGCAGAAAGTGAAAAACATCGGCCAGGGGGAAACTGTGCTGTTCGGCCAGCGCGATGTTGATGCCATTGTCGGTAGCCGCCGCCTGCAACTCGAAGTTAAAACCGCGGCAGAAGCGCTTGCGCAGCGCCAGGCCCCAGGCTTTGTTAATGCGGCCTCCGAAGGGCGCGTGAATCACCAGTTGCATCCCGCCGCCTTCATCGAAGAAGCGTTCGGCGATGATCGTGGACTGCGTCGGGACGTCGCCCAGCACCACGCGGCCTTCCAGAACGTACTGGATCAACTGCTCGGCGCCGGCAGTGTCGAGGCCGCACTCTTCGCCCAGCCAACTCACGGTTTCGGCGACCAAGGGCAGGTTGCGCCAGCCCTCGACCGGAACCACGCCCGGCAGCCGATCGCTGATCTCTTTGCGCAGCTCGCCCAGTTGTGCGGAAAGTTCTGCGGTGCGCGCCGGAGCCTCGCCCCGCCAGAAAGGCACGCCGGGCGGCGCGCCATGCGCGTCTTCCACCAGCACGCGCGACGACCGGCCTTCGATGCGGCGAATCCGCCAGGACGTGTTCCCCAAAAGCATGACCTCACCGGCCATGCTCTCAACCGCGAAGTCCTCGTCAACCGTTCCCACGACGGCCCCGTCGGGCTCGGCAACCACGGTGTAGAGCGCATTGTCTGGAATCGCGCCGCCCGAAGTGATCGCGGCCAGGCGCGCTCCCCGCCGCGGCCGCAGCTTGCGATGGACGCGGTCGTGATGCAGGTACGCGCCATAGCGTCCCCGCTGCGCGGCGATTCCCTCGGAGAGCATCTCCAGCACCGCGTCGTAAGTCTCCCGCGAAAGATTGCGGTAGGGATACGCCCGCTTGATGAGCGCAAACAACTCATCCTCGTTCCAGCCATCGGCCGTACCGTCGGCCGTGCTCCCGGAAACCGCGCAACAAGCCACAATTTGTTGTGCCAGCACATCGAGCGAGCACTCGGGAAAAATCAGCCGGTCGAGTTCGCCGCTGCGAATTCCCCGTACCAGCACGGCGCATTCCGCCAGATCGTCACGCGTGGTGACGAAGAAGCGTCCTTTGGGAACCGCCCCGCGCCAGTGGCCGCTGCGTCCGACTCGCTGCAGCGCCACCGCAATCGACCGGGGAGAACTGATGTGGCACACCAGGTCAACGGTTCCTACGTCAATGCCGAGTTCGAGCGAGGCGGTGGCGACCAGCACCTTCACTTCGCCGTCTTTCAGTCTTTTTTCGGCGGTCAGGCGCAACTTGCGCGCCAGGCTCCCATGATGCGCCGCGACGTTCTCTTCGCCCAGGCGCTCGCCGAGCTGGTGCGCAATCCGCTCCGCCAGCCGCCGCGTGTTCACGAACACCAGCGTCGAGCGATGTTGATTCACTAACTGGACGATCCGCTCATAGATCTCGTCCCACATCTCGTTCGAGGCGACCGGCCCCAGTTCGGAGCAGGGAACTTCGACGCCCAGATCGAGCGTGCGCTGGTGTCCGATGTTGACGATCACCGGATCCGTCCGCCCATTTCCGGTGAGAAAGTGGGCGACTTCCTCGATCGGCTTCTGCGTGGCCGAAAGCCCAATGCGCACCGGTGGACGATGGGTCAGCGCCTCCAGCCGTTCCAGCGACAGCGCCAGATGCACGCCCCGCTTGTCGTCGGCGACGGCGTGAATTTCATCCACGATCACGGTCTCGACGTCGCGCAGAATGACGCGGCTGCTTTCCGCTGTCAGCAGGATGTAGAGCGATTCCGGTGTCGTAACCAAAATGTGCGGCGGACGCTTCAGCATGGCCCGCCGATCTTTCATGAGCGTGTCCCCGGTGCGGACCGCCGTGCGGATTTCGGGCATCAGCATCCCGCGCTCGCCCGCCATCTGGAGAATCTCGCCCAGCGGGATTTCGAGGTTTTTTTGGATGTCGTTGCCCAGCGCTTTCAGCGGCGAGACGTACAACACCTCGGTGCGGTCGTGCAGCTCTCCTGCCAGCGCCTTGCGCACCAGGCGATCAATGCAGGCAAGGAAGGCGGCCAGCGTTTTGCCCGAACCGGTGGGAGCCGAGATCAGCGTGGTGTGCCCAGCCAGAATGTGCGGCCAGCCCTGCTCCTGCGGTTCGGTGGGCGTGCCGAAACGCTGGATAAACCAGTCCCGGACCAGAGGGTGAGCCCAAGCGAGAGCAGGCGAAACCTGGACGGCGGACATTCAGGCATTCTAGCCGGAAATCAAAGTTTCGTAAATTGTTCGCCTTTGCGGGTTCTCCTTACGCTGGAAACAGGTGGAGGGGCAGCACCGACGCGTAGTTCTGGAAGTCCTGATCCGTAGTGAAAATGGCCCAGCCGCGCCGGTGGGCCGCAGCGCAGACCAGAAAATCAATGGCCGATCCGGCAATGCCCCGCGTGCGGCACTGATTGTTCATGCGGGCGGCCTCTTCGTAATCGGCCACTTCCAGCGGCGGCTCATCGAAAGCTCGCAGGTAATCGCGGAGCTTCTTGAATTGGGCCTCCTCGCGGATGCCCGAAAGCAGTTCCTGACGGATCGGCCCCAGCATCTGCACGCGTCCTTCTCGGATCAACTCCGCGAGTGCTTTGGTCAGGTTTTGCTCCGGTTCGCTGAGATGCTGGGGACGCCGCCGCAGCGCCAGCGACCACACCGGCGTATCCACGAGCACAATCATGAGCGTTGCTTGCCGCCAGGGCCGCGCGAACCGCGACGCCGCTCCTCCTTGTAGTTGTAGGAACGGTCAAAGGAGAAACTGCCGAAGGCTTCCAGAATGCGCATTTGCTTGCGCTTCCGGACGTACTCATCCAGGGCGGCGTTTACCGCTTCTTTCTTGGTCTTGTGGCCCCCGGAGCGACGAGCTTCTTCGATCAGGCGGTCGTCGAGTGCGAGATTGGTCGGCATGTGTAAAGCATTACACATCATGATGTGTAGATCAAGGACAAAAAAACACCACAACCCCCGGATGCTAGAATCGCCACGCAATGTCAAAACCGCGCGCCAAAAAGATCAAACTCATCCTGTTCGACGTGGACGGCGTCCTCACCGACGGCAAAATCTGGATTTTTCCCTCTCCTTCCGGCGCGCCGCAGAGCGTGCTCGAGCAGTCGGCCCAGCACGGTGGGCAGGGCGGGTTCGGGCTCAACAGCGCCAGCCTGATTGAAGCCAAGGGCTTCCACGCGCATGACGGCACGGCCATCTCGCTGGCGCGGTTGGCGGGACTGAAAACCGGGCTCATCACCAAGCGCATCTCCGAAACCGTGGCGCTGCGCGCTCGCGACTTGAAGATTGACCATGTTCACCAGGGCATCCAGGACAAGGCCGGCGTCTTTCGCCAGATCCTGGAGAAAGAGGGAATCACTGCGGCCGAAGCGGCCTTCGTGGGTGACGACGTCATTGATCTGCCGGTGATGCGGCGCTGCGGCTTGGCGATCGCCGTGAAAAACGCGCGTGCCGAGGTCAAGTCCGAAGCGCATTGGATCACACCGCACGCTGGTGGAGACGGCGCTGCGCGGGATGCGGTCGAGTACATCCTGAAAGCGCAGGGGAAGTGGAAGAAGGTGGTGGGTGAATACATTTTGGAGAGAAGCACTTAGCACTTAGCATTTGGCAATTGGCCCTTGTTCGTACTTCCCGGACTCGCAAGATGTCCCTTGCGCTTCTCGTGCGGGACAACGGGAGTGTGCTTGAATACCACGGATACTGAAGAAGGGTTTGAGCTAAGTGCCAAGTGCCAAATGCCAAGTGCCAAAAAACACCCACCGATTGCTTGCTTGGGGCGTGCTCGGGTTAGCAATCGGTGGGCTGCTTTTTCTCCTTACTCACACTGTTGTTTTCAGGAGCTGTTGCATGGCTTGAACCCGCTCACCGGGGGAAAGTTTCGTCCCCGCTAAGAAAAAGTGTCTGCAGCTCCGAAATGTTTTCTTTTGAACGGGTTGCGCACTCCAATTCCGCACTCGCCTCTAACCTCTGCAATCTGACCTCAGACCTCTGACCTCTGACCTCCCCTCCTCACTCCGGGATGGGTGTCGGCTTCGCCGCCATCAGCTCTGTGAAACGAGGATCCTTGCGCAGTTCGGTGAACTCACTGTCCTTGTACACGTTGCCGATGTCCTTATACCCGTCCTCCATGGCCTTCCTGAGGTAGCGCAGGGACCGTTCAGCAACCCCCATCTTGGCGTAGAGCTTGGCCAGAACGTAGTCATAGCGGGCCCGGTCCTCGGGCGAGGGAAGCTGCGCCTGCACGCCGGCGCGCGAGGTGCGCTCGAACACGTCCGGATCCAGTTCCAGAGCCTTGGAGTAGTTCAGGGCCGCTTTGTCGAACTGCTTCCTGCTGAAGTAAGCGGCGCCCAAATTGCTGTAATAGGAAGCGGCGTCGGGATTCAGGGCGATGGCCTTCTCATAGCGTTTGATGGCCTTGCCGTAGTCGTGCTCCTCGTAATAGACCACGCCGAGATTGTTGTAGGCGTCGGCATGATTGCGGTCGGCCTTGATGGCGCGATCAAAATTTTTCTTGGCTTGCTTGTAGCGCTGCAACATGAGGTCGCAGATCCCCATCTTGTTCAGCGGGGCAGCACTGTTGCCCGTCGCCTTCTTCACCGCGGCTTCGTAGTAGTCAATCGCGTCCAGATAGTTTTTTTCGCTCCGCAGCTGATCTGCGCGCTGCTCCAACTCTTCAGCCGAGGCGCTGGGAGCGGGAGGCTCGGCCCGCCGCATGGGCGGAGGGCCTACCTGTACTATCTCGGTGTTCTGGGAGAACGCGGGTAAGGCCAGCAGGAGAAGAACAAGAAGCGATGTCAGACGATTACGGGAAAGCATGAGAACCTCCCGAGGAACTTTGCCACCTTGCCTCTACTGCGGTTTCGCGCCGCTATCCTCAGTCTTAGACGGGGGCGGCGTGTTTTTGTCATGGGAGGCGCTGTCTCCCTTGAACGCATCGGCAATCTTGCCGAAAAAGCTCTTCTTTTTCTTCGCGGGGTCACCCTCCGATTGGACACCGGCGGTGCCCTGCGGGTTCCCGCCGGCAGCAGGTGGGGGCAGTGGCTTTTCCGAGTTGGCGCCGAAGATGCGGGAGAAGAACCCTTGTACGCTCCCACTCTGGTCGCAGGTGTCGTGCGGTTCGGTTCCGGCTACGAAGGCGATGGTGTAAGTGTCAGGACAGGACGGTGTTGCCAGGCGGTTGGTGACCTTGTCGAGCTGTACATCCACCACCCCTTCCGGCTGATTGAAGGCCCGTGCGTCGGCGTATTGCGGCAGCGTGACAGCCTTCTTCATGAACTCCGCCCAGATGGGGGCTGCCGTCTGGGCTCCGCTCAGCCGCAGATCGCTGTAGTCGTCGTATCCCACCCAGACGATGCAGAGCAGGTTCGAGGTGTAGCCGGCGAACCATCCGTCGTGCGAACTGCCGGTCTTGCCCGCCGCCGGAGCGTTGAAACCGCGGGCGCGCACCGGGAAGGCGGTGCCGAAGTTCATCACCCCTTCCATCATGTTCGTCATGATGTAGGCGACGCGAGGGTCGAGAACCTGCTTTTTGTCGGTGCCGAAATTCATGACCACATCGCCCTGCGCGTTGCGCACGGAGTTCACCAGTACGGGCGAGAGGCGTACCCCGCCATTGGCGAATGAGGTGTAAGCCGCGGTCATATCCACAGGCGTGGCGTCGTAGGCGCCCAAGGCCATGGCGGGCGTGGCCTTCACCGTAGCAATGCCGGCGGCCTTGGCCAGGTCCGCCACCTTGTCATAGCCGACTTCCTCAGCGACTTTTACGGTGGCGTTATTGAGCGAAAGGGCCAACGCATAGCGCAGCGTCACGTCGCCGTGGTACTCCTCTTTGTAATTGCGCGGCTCGTAGATCTGGTCGCCATAGGAGAACGTGGACGGCTGATCGGGAACGGTGGAGGCGGGAGTCAGCACCGCCGTGGATCCGTCGAGCGCAGTGTTCATGGCGGCTGCGTACACAAAGGGCTTGAAGATGGAACCGGTCGGCCGCTTGGCCAGGGCGTGGTTCAACTGGCTGGTGCCGTAGTTGCGTCCGCCCACCAGGGCCTTGATTTCACCGGTGTGCGGGTCCATCGCCACCAGCGCGACCTGTGCCTGCGGACCGGGGGCCACCGTGGTTTCATATTTGTTCTTGCCGATCTTGACCTTCTTGGTCCGCATCTTGGTGACCTGGTCATCCACCAGCTTGATGCCGGTTTCGACGGCTTGGGCGGCGGCCCGCTGCAACTCCGGATCCAGCGCGGTGTAGATGCGGTAGGACTGCTCGTTCATCTCGCGCTCGTTCAGCTTGCTGATGACGGTGTCGCGAACCATGTCCACGAAGTAGGGGGCGTCGCTCGCCTCCACGTTGGGAGGAGCGAGCTTCAGCGGGGCGGCCTTGGCCTTGTCCGCCTGTTCGCGCGTGATGGCGCGGGTTTCGACCATGGACTCGATCACCGTGTTCCGGCGTTCCTGGGCACGCTCGGGATGACGGTAGGGTGACAGAAAACTCGGCGCCTGGATCAACCCCGCCAGCAGCGCGGCTTCGGGCAGCGTGATGTCCTTGAGGTCCTTGTTGAAATACGATCGCGCGCCTTCGGCAAAGCCCGAAATCGTGAACGACCCGCGCTGCCCCAGGTCCACGCGATTGGCATAAAACTCCAGAATTTGCTGCTTGGAGAACTTCTGCTCGAGCTGAACTGCGATCAGCATCTCAATCAACTTGCGCTTGAGCGTTTTTTCCGGTGTGAGGAAGAAGGCGCGCGAAAGCTGCATGGTGATCGTCGAACCGCCCTGCTGATGCCGTTGGCGGGTGAAGTCCACCCATGCCGCCTCGGCCAGCCGGAGAAAATTGACCCCGCTGTGCTGGAAGAAACGGCGGTCCTCGATGGCGATGACCGCGTCCACCATGACCTTGGGGATGTCATCGTATTTCACCAGCGAGCGCTTGGAGCGCTGTTCGGCGTCGAACAGCGAAGTGACCAGTTGCGGCTCGAGTTCGTAGGCCGCCAGGTCCCCGGCGGAGCGGCTGCTGATGGTGGAAACCCGGCCGTCCGCGACCGAGATGGTGGCCGGCTCGGGACTGTGGTAGGACTCCGGTCCGGGCAACACTTCAATCGAGCCGGCGTGAACGCGGTAGCTGCCCAGCATCGACTCGCCGTCTTTTTCGCCGTAGCCGGCACGGCGCAGCTCGGCGGCGATATCGCGAATCGTGAACTCCGATCCCACCCGCACCACGCGCGGGCCGGCGAAAATCTTGGCCGAGTTCGTGAACACCGGGCCGCGGAAACGCTGCTCAATGATGCGGTCGTACTTTACATAGAAGTAGGAAAAAAAGCCGGCCAGCAGCAGCGAGACTGACAAGAATGCCAGGAGTGCAGCGCGGACAATGGGATCGCGCGGCAGCAGGCCCTTCCGGCCCCTGGCGCCGCTTGCTGGTTTCGGGATTTTCAGCCTGATGGCCACGGGGATGGCTCAAATCATCGACAAGAGCAATTCTCAGTCCGAATCCCTCCCGGGACCGAGATGAGCCGCTGCGTTGATTCTAAATCAGAAGGCGACACCTACCAGTACTAGATGCGTGTCACCGGATAGACGCGGCGTGGCCGAAGCGGACCATCATCCAAACTGGGGAGCTGAAGGCTAAGAGCTAAGAGCTAAGAGCTGTTCTTAAAACACGCCCTTATTCTTGCTCGAGGGATGGAAGTCCAGCGTCGTGGAATAGCCGGGCAGGCTGACCGGCACGCTGTACTCGGCTTCGATCGAGAGCGAGCCATTGCCGCTCGTGCCGGTGCGCGAGACGCGGACTTGCCGGGCGGTGAGCTGAATGTCGTAGTCGCGCGCGTGCTTGATCACGGCGTCGCGGATATCGTCTTCCGAGCGCGTGCTGTAGGTCGATTGCAGCGCTTCATTCTTGATGAAATCCTCGAACTCGTAGTTCGAGAAGTAGACCGGGACAATCTTGAGGCCAATGATGGTGATCGCCACGATTACCAGCAAGCCGAAAATCGCTCTCAGAGTTCCCATAGGAAGACAGTTGCTAGTTGCTCGTCGCCAGTTTTCGGCAAGGGCTGTGTGCTATAAGCCGGCAGCGTTTTAGCGTGCCGATGGCAGCAGTCCTTGAAAGTACTCCCTTATGGCAGGAATCTTAACGTCTGTGGACTGGCGAGTCGAGCGCTGAACGACTTCCACAGTATCGTCGGTAACTTTCTTTCCCACATTGATTCTAAAAGGGATACCGACCAGGTCGGCGTCCTTGAACTTCACTCCGGGGCGTTCGTCTCGGTCGTCGAGCAACACCTCGACCCCGGCGGTTTCGAGGCTGCGTGTAATCTCCTCGGCCGTGGTGCGGATCTTGTCGTCGCCAGTGTTGGTGGCAACGACCACCACTTCGAAGGGAGCGATCGAGGGCGGCAGCCAGAAGCCGTTTTCGTCGTTCGACTGCTCGACGGCGGCGGTCAGGATGCGCTCAATCCCGATCCCGTAGCTCCCCATAATGGGCGCTACTTCTTTGCCATTGCGGTCGAGCACGCGCGCCCCCATTGACTCGGAATACTTGTAGCCAAGTTTGAAGATGTGTCCGATCTCGACCGCGGTATCAATGCGGAGCGAGGCCCCGCAGTTGGGACAGTCCTCGCCGGCGTTCACGCTGCGGATGTCGGCAGCCACGGTGTACTGGAAGTCTCTCCCCGGAGTCACGTTCTTGAAGTGATAGTCGAGTTTGTTGGCGCCGCAGATCATGTTGGCGCGGCCGGCCAGCGCCTCGTCGAGCACGACGTGCATGCTGCGCGGATCGCCGTCTTGCTTCGTGGGATCCCACTCAACAAGCGATTCTTTCGGCTTTACCACCAGGCCGACGGGTCCGATGTAGCCGCCGGGACCCTGGAAGTATTTCTCCAATTCCTCCGCCTGCATGGTGCGCAGATCACTCGCCTTCAGCAATGTGAGCAGCTTCATCTCATTCACCGTGTGGTCGCCACGTAGAAAGGCGACGACGGGCTGCTCCTGCGTCTTGCCGTCTGCACCAGGCTTCTGCGCCATGTACGCCACAGCCTTGATGTCCTGCTTGGGAGAAACTTTGAGAAACTCCGCCACGTCGGCGATCGCACCCTTGCCCGGTGTGTGAATGAGCAGCGGCTTGCCATCGCCTTCAGGCTTGAGATCTTCGACTGGATCGACCTTCGAAGTCGCCTTCTCCATGTTCGCCGCGTAGTTGCATTTTTCGCAGCTCACGATCAAATCTTCGCCGGCGGGCGTACGCACCACGAACTCGTGCGACTGCGATCCGCCCATCGCGCCCGAGTGCGCTTCGACCACCATGTACTTCAGCCCGCAGCGGTCGAAGATGCGGCAGTAGGCGTCGTAGTGCTTCAGGTAGGAGACGTCGAGCCCGGCCGCGTCCATGTCGAACGAGTATGAGTCCTTCATGATGAACTGGCGCAC
Organism: Terriglobales bacterium; assembly: GCA_016201265.1. Classification (GTDB taxonomy): domain Bacteria; phylum Acidobacteriota; class Terriglobia; order Terriglobales; family Acidobacteriaceae; genus Acidiflorens. The sequence goes on from JACQDD010000234.1 coordinate 23,817, forward strand.
GCGCAGCAGGCCGGACTTGGGGCGAGGCTCGTCGCGAAACTTGGTCTGGATCTGATACCAGATCTGGGGAAGCTGCTTGTAGCTGCGCAGTTCCTTGCGCGCGATCGAGGTCATGACCTCTTCGTGGGTCATGCCCAGGCAGAGGTCGGCGCCCTTGCGGTCTTTCAGGCGAAACATGTTGTCGCCCATCACCGACCAGCGCCCGCTCTCCTCCCAAAGCTCGCGCGGATGCAGCGTGGGCAGGTGGAACTCCTGGCCGATCTTGTCCATCTCCTGGCGGACGATCCCCATGATCTTCTGGGTCGCACGATTCCCCAGGAACAGAAACGAGTAAATCCCGGCGCCCAGTTGGCGGATGTATCCCGAGCGGACAAGCAGCTTGTGACTGGCGACCTCGGCATCAGCCGGGGCCTCGCGGAGAGTAGGGATGAAGAGTTCGGACCAGCGGTGCATGGGTTTAGTCGAGTCCCAAGCGGCGAGTAGCGAGTCGCGAGCGACAGGCAGTCGTTGATTCCGCAAGGGAATTGCTTATTGTAAATGATTGCGCTCGTATGACCTGTGCCCTGGACGGCGCCATCGGCTCCTTTGGGTTTTGACCACCTATCGCGGACACGGTAGTATCAGCATGGTCCCTATGCCCAAAGCCCGCTACCACTACAACATCTTGCTCCGGCCCGAACCGGAGGGCGGCTACACCGCGCTAGTCCCCGCCTTGCCAGGATGCGTCACCTACGGTCGAACTCTGGATGAGGCGCGAGAAATGGCTAAGGACGCCATCTCCGGCTACATCGCCAGCTTGCGGAAGCACAACGACCCCGTCCCGACCGACGACAAAACCTTGGTTGCTTCTCTAGACCTGGAGTATGCCGAAACTACCCGCCGTTAAACCTCGCCAAGTCATCCGGTTTCTGGAACAAAGCGGCTTCATGTTGGACCGTACCTCGGGCAGCCACTTCATTTTTTACCATCCGGTGTCTCGGCGCCGCGCCGTGGTTCCTCGCCACAATCGCGACCTGCCGAAAGGAACGCTTATGTCGTTGCTAAGGGAGGCGGGATTCACTCGAGAGGAGTTGATCGATTTCTTGGCAGGGAAGTGATTCGGAGGCTGCTCCGACCCTACGTCAGTGGGGATCTATGCCGCCAGCCGCTTCAGGATCTCTTTCCCCAGCTTCTGCGTCTCCCCGAAAAATTTCTGGTACTCGACGAACATCCGGTTCAGTTCCAGCGACTGGTCGGGCGTCAGCTTGTGGCGCAGCATCATGTCGCGGACGTGCACCGGGTTCGGCAGGGTCGCGTCTTCGGTCAGTTCTTCAAGGGCAGTCGAGGGATTGTAGTGGTACATGGTGATATTGTATGCGCGATTTGAAGGTAGCCGTCAGCCATCAACCGTCAGCCATCAGGTTCTGAGAACTGAAACTGCCCACTGACCACCCTGCCCTCCGCGCACCCCTCGATGGAATCAATCCTGCCCGCCCTCGCCGCCCCTCCCCGCAGCAGATGCCAAGCCTCCCGATACCGCCCATACTTCGACTTCTTCAGCCGCGGATACACCGCGATACTCCCTTGCCCCCGGATCATCTCCGCCGGAATGATGTACCACAGGTCTTCCAGGATCAGGTACGCCGCCACGAAATCAAACGGGTCTCCTTCATACGGCCCCCGGCACCCCCGCACCGTGCACGAATAGCCCCCGCGATCCCGGAACATCGTGGACTTCACCTGCACCCGCACAAAATGCCCCTCGTGTTCCACCGCGAAGTCATAATGTGCCGTCTCCCCCCACGGCTTCGACACCTGTAACCCCTTCTCCGCCGCCCGCACCATGAAACATAGTTCCGCCCATTCACCCCTCAGCTTGGGGTGCTTGATCTTGGCCCCGTCTTTTGTCATGAATAACTCTCGATCCCATCCCCTCAATAAAAACGCGGCCCCCAAAGAGGCCGCGTCGCTTGTGACACTACGCTCCATCCACTATCCCACGAAATTCTCAAAGAAACAGCCCGTTTTTCATGCAATAGCTTTGAGATTTAATCGATGTTCCATTTTGGGAACGTGCAAGTGTAGGGACGGGTCTCTGACCCGTCCACCCCAAGCGCGGGGACGTAAGAAGGGGAGGGCATGGCTTTAGCCATGCCAAATCCGCGCCATAAATAGAAGGGCTTCAGCCCTGAGGGTTTTGGGTGGCGCAGCGCTTCAGCGCTGCGATAAAGCCATTCTTTTGATCGGGCTTCAGATTCTCTGTTGAATCGCAAGCAAAAAAGTCAAAACCTTCCTAAGAATGAGGGTGGGATGGTTAAGCCGCACAGGCGACCTCGGGCTGCACGGCGAGGGTGAGAGCAGGG
>JACQDD010000235.1 GCA_016201265.1 Terriglobales bacterium
CGCGCAGCACACGCCCGCGGCAGCGCACTCTCATACTCTCCGCCAGCGTAATCTCCGAGGGCATGGTGAAGGTCAATTCCACGACCGTCCCCTCCGCCATCGCCGCTTCGGTATAGAGAAAGAGTCCGCGGGCGCTTACGCCCTGGGTGAACCCGGGCACGGTCTTTCCGTCAACGTGGATCAGCAGCGGCAGGTGCAGTTGGAATCGCTGGCCAGACCGACGCTCAAGCCGGACGGAGTCTGTATTCATAGTTCATCCTTCCCAGAGCGGGGTTCGAGGGGAGAGCCGCGGAGATCAGTACTCTATCGCGGTTCGATGCCGCCGGGAAGTTGCAAGTTGGTGACATCGGCGGGCTGTGGAAATAGGTATGCAATATAAACATCCGGCTGCGCGGAGAGGATCAACTCCAGCCCTTCCGCATCCGGATGGCCGTTGCCCGCATCCCTAACTTGTGCCAAGGTTCTAGAAGAGTGACTCAGGCGCCGGACTCCATCACAGAAAGCGCAAACGCGAAGATCGCAGCTCCACCTATGTGGGCCGTCACGTTACGCGCCCTGCGCCACCGCAACTTCCAGCTCTTCTTCAGCGGGCAACTGATCTCCCTGACCGGCACCTGGATGCAGAGCGTAGCCCAGGCATGGCTGATCTATCGCATGACCGGATCTTCGCTGCTGCTGGGAGCAGTAGGCTTCGCCGGGCAGATTCCCATCTTCCTGATTGCACCCTTCGGGGGCACAGCTGCTGACCGCAGTAATCGCCATCGGCTGGTGATCGCCACTCAAACCGCGTCGATGATTCTGGCGGCGATTCTGGCCTGGCTGACGCTGAGCGGACGCGTCGAGAAGTGGCACATCTTTGTTTTGGCGGCGCTGCTGGGGGTTGTGAACGCATTCGACATCCCGGGACGGCAGTCGTTTCTCGTGGACATGGTCGGCAAAGAGGACCTGATGAACGCGATCGCGCTGAACTCTTCGATGTTCAATGGCGCGCGCGTGATCGGACCGGCGGTGGCCGGAATTCTGGTGGCGAGGATCGGCGAAGGCTGGTGCTTTGCCGCTAACGCCATCAGCTACATCGCGGTGATCGCTGGCCTGCTGCTGATGAAAGTGCATTGCCCGCCGCGTTCCACTTCCAGTTCGCCGCTTGCCGACATCGTCGAAGGGTTCCGTTGGGTCAACGGCGCGAGGGTCATCCGCGCCTTGTTGCTGCTGCTTGGGCTGGTCAGCCTGGTGGGGATGCCCTATACGGTGCTGATGCCGGTGTTCGCTGACCAGATTCTGCACGGCGGCGCCCGCGGCCTTGGCATTCTGATGGGCGCGACCGGCGTAGGCGCGCTATTGGGCGCTCTAACCCTGGCCGCCCGAACCGGTGTAAAGGGCCTTGGACGGCTGGTGGCGTGGAGTTGCGCCGGCTTCGGCATCAGCCTGGCGCTGTTTGCTTTCTCCCGCTGGTTCTGGATTTCAGCCGCTTTGCTGCTGCCCGTCGGCTATTCGGTGATGTTGCAGATGGCCTGCTCGAACACCCTGATCCAAACCATGGTTCCCGACCAGTTGCGCGGCCGCGTCATGGCTCTCTATTCGATGATGTTTATGGGGATGGCGCCGTTTGGAGCGCTATTCGGCGGCGCGCTCGCCGACCGCGTGGGCGCTCCCATTACGGTGGCGCTGGGCGGGGTGGCATCGGTGATCGGTGCCATCTGGTTCGGCCGCGAACTGCCCGAACTGCGGGTTGAGGCACGACGGCTGATCATCGCCCAGGGCATGGCGGGTGGGGAGCCGGCGCAAGAGCTGCAGACGCAGCCGGTTGAGGAATAACTCCAGCTCTACTGCGCTTCCTGCGACAGCACCGCCTGATGCTCCAGATCGGCCGCTTCCGGTCCGGCGGCCAGCGCGGTCTTGCCGTATTCGTAGCCTTTGTCGAAAGCTTTGAGGTTGAGGTCGCGGAAGCTCGCGGGCACGGAATCAGCGACTGCTTTGCGCACGGCCTCGGGCTCGAGCAACTGCGTAATTGCCGTGAAGAATCCCACCATCACAATATTCAGCACCATGCGTTTGCCGAGTTCTTCGGCGAGGCGGGTCGCGGGCACGCTGTACACGCGGGGGTGGGCGGGCAGGTCGGTGACGCGGACCAGATCGCGTTCAACCAGGAGCGTGCCGCCGTCCTTCAATTCGGGGGCGAATTTTGAATACGCCTCCTGCGACATGACCACCAGCACGTCCGGCCGGGTGACATAGGGATAGAGCACCGGCTTATCGGAAAGCACCAGTTGCGCGCTGCACGCCCCGCCACGCGCCTCGGGACCGAAGTTCTGGGTCATGGTGGCGAACTCGCCCTGGTGAATGGAAGCGGCTTTGCCCAACACGATGGCCGAGAGGATCACTCCCTGCCCGCCAAATCCTGCGATGCGAAGCTCCGTTAGTGGCATGAGTCCTCCGCGCAGCCGCCGTCGGCGCACACGTATCCTTGTTCTTCGTCGTAGTCCACGTAGCGCTCGCCCAGGCTCTCGTGCATTTGCGCTTTCAAGAGCGCACTGTAATCGGGGCGGTCGCGGTCCACGAACTTGCCCACGATGATTTCGCCCTGCATCGTGAGCCCGATTTCGCTGGTCGGCGCACCGTGCTTGGTCTTGCTCTTTTCTTTGTAGTACTTCATCGTGTCCAGCCCGTCGCCCAGCTTGTTGCGGCGCTGGTAGAGCGTCGGGCACGGCGAGATGACCTCGATGAAGCTGAATCCTTTTTTCTTGAAGGCTTCTCCGATCGACCGCGCCAGTTGGCGAACATGGTAGGTGGTCCAGCGCGCCACATAGACGGCGCCCGCGGCCTCGACCAGGTGCGGCAAATTGAATGCTGGTTCGAAAGTTCCGTAGGGCGAGGTCGACGTGATTGCGTGGCCCGGCGTGGTGGGCGCTGTTTGGCCGCCCGTCATCGCATAGATGAGGTTATTGACGCATATCACTTTCAGATCAATGTTGCGCCGCGCTGCGTGGATCAGATGATTGCAGCCGATTGCCGACAGATCGCCGTCACCCGAGTACACCACGACGTTCAGCTTCGGATTCGCCAGCTTCAGACCGGTTGCGAATGGAATGGCGCGCCCGTGCGTTGTGTGGAACGAATCCAGCTTTACGTAGCCGGCAACACGCCCCGTGCAGCCGATGCCGGAAACCAACGCCAGCGTTTTCAGGTCAATCTTCGATTCGATCAGCGCTTGTGCGAAGCAGTTGACGGTCGTCCCGATGCCGCAGCCCGGACACCAGATGTGCGGCATGCGGTCGGAGCGCAAGAAAGGCTCGACCGGATTGATCGGGGTGGGATTCACAAGCGTGGTCATCGGACGGCCTCCTGGATGGCGGCGAGGATTTCTTCAGGATGGTGCACGCTGCCCCCGGCATGGGGGACCAGAATGGTCTTGGCCCTGCCCGCGGCGGCTCGTTCGACTTCGCGGACCATCTGTCCGAGATTGAGTTCCGGCACCACGAACGCCTTGGTGCGCCCGGCCAGTTCGCGAATCTTTGTTTCGGGGAACGGCCAGGCCATGATCAGCCGCAACTTGCCAACTTTCAAGCCACGCTCACGCGCCATGTCAATGGCGCGCTGTGCCACCCGCGAGGTGATGCCGTAGGAAACCACGATTACATCGGCGTTCTCGGTCGCCTCTTCTTCGAACATGGCGATGCGGTCCGCGGCAGAGCGAATCTTGTTTTGCAGGCGCGTCACCAGCTTCTGTTGCGTCTGCGGCGTCATGTTCGGATAACCACGCTCGTCGTGCGTCAGGCCGGTCACGTGGAACTTGTAGCCTTCGCCCGCATGCGCCATTTCCGGAACCATGTCGCCGTTGGTCGCGTAAGGAAGGTATTCCTCCACCGTCTTGCGCGTGTGTTTCCGCGGCACAACCTCAATCTGATCTGCCGGCGGAATCACGACCTTTTCGGTCATGTGCCCAACCACTTCGTCCATCATGAACATGACGGGCACACGAAACTCTTCGGCAAAGTTGAAGGCCTTCACGGTCAGATCGAAACATTCCTGCGGCGAGTTCGGACAAAGCGCAATGATCTCGTAATCGCCATGTGATCCCCAGCGCGCCTGCATCATGTCGCCCTGCGCAGGCAGCGTGGGCAGGCCGGTCGACGGTCCGCCGCGCTGCACATCCACGAACACGCACGGCGTTTCGGTCATGGCGGCGTAGCCGATGTGCTCCATCATGAGCGAGAAACCCGGGCCCGAAGTCACCGTGAACGACTTGGCGCCGCCCCAGACGGCGCCTTGCAGCGCAATGGACGCGGCCAGTTCGTCTTCCATCTGGATGAAGCTGCCGCCGACGACCGGAACGCGGGCCGCGAACCGCTCGACCACTTCGGTGGAGGGCGTAATCGGATAGCCGGCGGCAAACCGCGCCCCGGCCGCTAGCGCCCCTTCGCAGCAGGCGTGGTCGCCGTCCATAAAATGAGTGCCCGTGAGTACGCCCCGCGGATCAGCCTTCATTTCGCACCTCTTCTGCCTCCGGCTGGGGCGCTTCGTTCTTCGTGACCGGGTTCTTGTAACCATAGATGGCGAAATCGGGACAATACATGCCGCACAGGTCGCAGCCGCTGCACTTCTCCGGCGCCACCACGTGCGGCGGATGATAGCCTTTGGAATTAAATGCCGAGGAAAGCGCCAGCACCTTGGTGGGACAGAACTCCACACAGAACCCGCACGCCTTACATCGCTCGACAACGATGGCGACACGTCCTTTAGCCACGAATACCCCCGCCGGCGGGAACGTTCGGCGCTCCCGAGGCTCAGAAGCATTATGGGTTTTGGCTATCGCAGGGCGGTGTGATGCAGGTCACGAAGTCTAGTGAGGCAGGCCACAGGGGGAATCCAGCAAACAGAGGCTAACCGGTTCTAATTGATCAACTTGCGTTCACGCAGAAAGGCTCGGACGACGGCTGCCACGTCCCGATGTTCGCCATCTACCGCGTAGTTCAAGCGCCGCAGGTCATCGTCGGAAATGGCGCCCGCCAGTGCATCGAGAGCGGCGGCCGCCTCGGGGTGATTCCGGAGCATCTCCTGCCGCATGACCGCGACACCTTCATACGGCGGGAAGTAGTGGCGGTCATCTTCCAGCACGAACAGGTCGAGCGCCGGAATTAGGCCATCGGTGTTGTTGCCCGCAATCAGGTCTACCTGCCGTTCCTTGAGAGCGCGCGTGATCAGCCCGAGGTCCATGATGCGCGGCGCCTCGGCGAAGCGCAGACCATAAGTTGCGACCAATCCCTTGTAGCCATCCGGGCGCTCCATGAATTCGTAGCCAAATCCGGCCCGCCAGCCGGGCGTGTAGGCCGCCGCTTGCGAAAGTGTGTGCAGGTTCAGCTTCCGTGCATCTTCGCCGCGAATCACCATGGCGAAGGTATCATCGAACCCAAGCGGCGGGCCGACGGTCAGGCCAAAGCGGCTTTCATAACCCTGCTTCACTCGCCGATAGACTTCTTGCTTGTCGCGGCCGGGCGGTTCTTTGAGAACCGCGGTCAGGGCCGTGCCGGTGTATTCGGGATAGAGGTCAATGCGCCCAGCCAGAATTGCCTGATGACAAATGAACGTGCCCGCCAGATAGAAGCGGCGTTCGACGGCAAGATGAGCGCGCGCTTCGATCATCTGCGCGAACATCTCTCCCAAAACGAGCTGCTCGGTGAAGTTCTTGCTGCCGACGACGATGCGATCGGTGTGCCGGCTGCAACCGCCGATCGGGAGAAGAAACACAGAGACCAGCAGGGTGACCTTTGCCAGGCGGGCCATCATGTAGCGTCGTGCCAAGAGGGCCTCTCTTCTAGGATTTCAGCTGTAACGAGCCTAGCCGCCGCTCCAGCGCTCCCAAGCCCAAGTCGGCGGATAGCGCCAGCACGGCCGCTGGAACCGCTCCTGCCAGAATCACCCGGTTATTGACCATGGCTAGCCCGCGGAAAATAAATTCGCCCAGGCCGCCCGCGCCGATCGCCGCTGCAATCGTGGCCAATCCGACCGAGACCACAGTTGCGATGCGCACGCCTGCAACAATGACGCCCGAGGCGAGCGGCAACTCGACCTGTAGCAGCAATTGCCGATCAGTCAGGCCCATGGCACGTCCGGCTTCGACCACTGCCGGATCGACGCTTCGGATTCCCGCGTAGGTATTGCGGATCAACGGCAACAACGCATACAGCGTGAGAGCCAGAATCGCAAGGCGGCCTCCACGTTCGCCGATCCAGGGTGCGGGCAGAAGAAATCCGAACAAGGCCAGACTCGGAATCGTCTGAATCACATTCGCCCCGCACAGCACCGCCTTGCTGAGTTGCGGAACGCGCGTGATCAGAACGCCGAGCGGAATTCCCACGAGCACGGCGAAGAATGTTGAGAGCCCGACCAGCGCGATGTGCTCGAGCGTCAGGTCGAGTACCTGCTGACGGTTCGCCACCATGAAATGCCAGAAGGTCATGCCATCACCTCGGTTCGGTGGTGCCAGAAAAAGCTTCCACGTAAGCGCGCACTAAGGGCTCGCGAGAATGCGGAAACTCCGCTACCGGAAGGTTCGCAATCAGGCGGCCCTCTTCCATCAGAGCGACACGATCGGCGAGCAATAGGGCCTCGCGCAAATCGTGCGTCACAAAAATCACCGCCTTCTGCATGCGTTGCTGCAAAACGCGGAATTCCTTTTGCATCTCGGAGCGGGTGATCGGGTCGAGCGCGCCGAAGGGCTCGTCCAGAAGCAGGATTGGAGGATCGGCCGCCAGCGCCCGCGCTACTCCCACTCGCTGCCGCTGTCCGCCGGAGAGCTGCGCCGGATAGCGGCCAGCCAGATCCGGGCTGAGACCGACCATTGCGAGCAGTTCCTGTACCCGCGCGCGCACACGTTCCTGTGGCCACTTCTCAATGTGCGGCACAATAGCAATGTTGCGATCGACCGTGAAATGAGGAAACAACCCGCCGTCCTGAATGACGTAACCGATACTGCGGCGCAGCCGGATCGGGTCCCATTCCTCAGTACGCCGGCCATGGACCCGTACCTCGCCCTCACTCGGCAAGAGCAGCCGGTTGATGAGTTTTAGAGTGGTGGTCTTGCCCGACCCGCTGCGGCCCAGCAGAACCAGAGTCTCCCCCTGATTTACGGAGAGCACAAGGTCGTGAACCAGCCTGTGGCCATTCAGGTGAAAGGAAGCATGATCAAATTCGAGGGCTGGCGCGGGGATGGCGGGGGCAGTCATTCCGGTGGGTTCAGGGAGCTTACCGCCAATCGGTGCGGCGATCTAGTGCGGCTTGTAGGCTGCGTCGGGGAGTCCCGTGATACGTATCCCGCCGTGTCCCTTATGCCGGATGTTAAGCCCGATCAGCAACGCCGTAATCTGCTCGACAACGCGCGCATTTTCCAGCTTGCCGCCGTCAATCGCGCGGATGCGCGGAATCTTCGCAGCGAGCTCCATGGCGACCTCCGTGGCCGCCGCATCATCGCTGCACACAATTACGTCGCAATCGATGTCCTCGTCTCCGTTCAGCACTTCGGCCGACACATTCTGGAACGCCGCCACGACCGACACGCCCTTGGGGACGAGTTCGGCGGTCTGCTGCGCGGCGGAGCCTTGCCAAACCCCCAGCGTCCGGCTGCCGCGCCCTCCCACACTTGCGGCCAGAGGGACGGTGGCATCAATCAAAATGCTGCCGGGGCGAATTGCAGACTTCAGTTGCTTCAGTAATTCAGCATGGCCTTCGAATGGAACCGTCAGCATGAGCAGATCGCTCGCGGCGCACGCCGCAGAATTTTCCAGCCCCGAGACCTGTGCCTGGGGACCAACCCGCTGCCGGATCTTCTCGGCCGTCTGCTGGGCCCGTGCTGCATCGCGCGACCCGATGATAATCTTTTCGCCGGCCCGCGCCCAGCGCAGCGCCAGGCCCATGCCCGCCGGTCCGGTGCCGCCGATTACCGCGATGGTGCGGCTCATGCGAACTCCGGAACCAGTGCCCACTCCGACGTCATGCTCTCGACAGGCAATTTGATCTGCATGCGCGAATAGGTGGTGTTGCGCTCGGCGGGGATGCGTCCGATCTCCAGGATCAGCGACTGGAAGTCCTCCGCGCTGGTGTATTGTCCGGCGGTCGCTCCGGCTTCGCGCGAGATGTTTTCTTCCATCAGCGTGCCGCCGTAGTCGTTCGCTCCCGCGTGCAGACAAAGCTGAGAGAGCTTGCGGTTCAGCTTCACCCACGAAACCTGAATGTTGTGGATTGAACCGGCCAGCAGGATTCGGGCGAGGGCGTGAATCTTCAGATGTTCCGCCAGCGTTGGTCCCGGCCTCGCCAGTCCCTGCTGGAACAAGAGCGTGTTCTGGTGTACCCGCACCCAGTGGTCGGGGGTCTCCATGTGTCCGTACATTAGTGTTGAAGTGCTGGGGATTCCGCACGAGTGCGCGGTGCGGATCACCTCCTGCCATTGCGCCGACGAAAGCTTGTTGCGCGACAGCACGTGCCGGACTTCGTCATCCAGAATTTCCGCCGCCGTGCCGGGAAGCGTGTCGAGCCCGTTGTCGCGCAGCATCGTGAGATAGTCGCGCAGCGGCATCCCGGTCAGTTCCACGCCGTACGCCATCTCCATAGGAGAGAAGGCGTGAATGTGCATACCGGGAACCGCGTTCTTCACCGCGCGCAGGATGTCGCGATAGTAGAACGGCGGCAGACCGTGCGGCAGACCGCCCTGGATACAGACTTCCGTCGCACCCAGGTCCCAGGCTTCTTTGGCTTTGCGCCCCATATCTTCCAGGGAATGAAAATAGGAGTCGGCTTCTCGAGGCCCCCGGCTGAAGGCGCAGAACTTGCATCCGACGAAACAAATATTGGTGAAATTGATGTTGCGGTTCACCACGTAGCTGACGATGTTGCCGGCCAGTTCGCGGCGCAGCTCATTGGCCGCCACCAGCAGCGCCAGCAGGTCCGCGCCTTCACTGTGTGCCAAGCTGTACTTTTCCGCGTCGGTTAGGCACCCTCCGTCCTGATGCTCGAGTACCCGGTCCAGCGCGCCGCGAATCTGGGCGGAGGCGCCGGGCGTAACCTCATCCCATCTCAGCGAGGGGAATTGTTCCAGTTCCAGTTTCGGCGAATGCCAGGCCACAATCGTCTCCTATCGAAAAAGATCGTACGCCGCAGGCCGGATCAGTTGCCGGGCCGTCCCATTTCCGCTGCGGTAAGAAAACCCTCGAATGATA
>JACQDD010000201.1 GCA_016201265.1 Terriglobales bacterium
TTCCGGACATGACCCCGGACCAGCTCTGGGCCAGCTACATCCGGCCGATGGGCGCAGGCGCAGTGGCTGCGGCGGGTCTCATCACGCTGATGAAGACCATGCCTACAATTTTTGCGGCGCTGGCCTCCGGACTGAAAGATGTGCGCGCCGAGCGCGGCAACAATGCGGCGGAGGGCAGCCGCGTGGATCGCGACCTCCCAATGACTACAGTGATCGTCGGCTCGCTCGTCGTCATGGCCATGATGTGGGCGTTGCTCACCTTCAAGCCCATCCCCGGCGCGCAGACTTCCGGGGTTGCCAACCTGGTCGCCGCCGTCTTCGTGATCATTTTCGGCTTTCTATTTGTCACCGTGTCCAGCCGCATTTGCGGTTTGATTGGCACTTCGGCCAATCCGGTGAGCGGCATGACCATCGCCACGCTGATGGCCACTTGCGCCATGTTTCTGGCGATGGGTTGGACCGGCAGCGCGTTCGCGGCGCTGGCACTGACCATCGGCGGCGTGGTGTGCATCGCCGCGGCCAATGCCGGAGCCACCTCCCAGGACCTCAAGACCGGCTATCTGGTGGGCGCCACGCCCATGCGCCAGCAGGTGGGCCTGATGATTGGTGTGATGGCCTCAACATTCGTGATCGGCCTGACGCTGATCCTCATGAACGTGGGTCTCGCGCAGTACCGCCCGGTGCAAATCCCGCTGAACGTGGCCGCGCTGCCCGACGGCGTAAAGATCGAATCCAGCGACTTTGTGCACGCGAACAAGACCTACACGCTGGTAAACGCCATCGGCTCGCGCGAAGTGCCTGACGGCAAATACCTCTACGACACAAACACGCAGAAAATCGAGATCCAGTGGATTCAGGGCATTGGCAGCGACCAGGCTGCCGCGCCGCAGGCTCGCCTGATGGCCACGGTGATCAACGGCATCCTCAACCAGCGCCTGCCGTGGCGGCTGGTGCTGCTGGGCGTGTTTCTCGTGATCGCCGTTGAACTGCTCGGCATTCGTTCTCTTTCCTTTGCTGTGGGCTCCTACCTCTCCATCGCTACGACGATGGCCATCTTCACCGGCGGCGTGGTGCGCTGGCTCGTCGAGCGCGGGAAGCAGAAAACTGGAGGGCACGAAGAAAGCGAAGTGAGCCCGGGCTCGCTCTACGCCAGCGGCTTAATCGCTGCCGGCGGCGTTTTCGGCCTGCTGGCCATCATCATCAATCTTCTTCAGGATAAAACCATCACCGACCAGCTCCCTGCCTGGCTCGGCTTCCTCCACCTGCCCATCTCGGCCGACCTCTTTTCCATCGGGCCGAGGTTCCTGCCCGGCCTGAGCGCGAATCCCTTCTCCAGCGTGGTGATGTTCCTCCTGCTGGCCGCCACGCTCTTCTACTTCGCGAGAAAAAAATTGGAATAGCTGACTGTTAGAAAGTTTGAAGGTTAAAAGGTTTGAATGTTGAAGAAGGCGAAATTGCGTTCACTCGGGCGTGTTCCACCTTCCAACCTTTCAACTTTCCAA
>JACQDD010000202.1 GCA_016201265.1 Terriglobales bacterium
GCTCGCGCCCTCTCTCGCGCGGCTTTCACGGAATCCCCCAGCTGCTCGTAGGCGTCCGCCAGGAACAGGTGCGCCTCGCGCGAGTCGGGCTGCACTTCGATGGCTTTTTTCAGGTTGGGCAGAGCTTCGGCGGGCTTGTGCTGGAGTGAAAGAATGCGTCCGCGCAACAGGTTGGCGCGATAGTGCTCCGGATTGAGGCTGAGGCAAGTGTCCAGATGCTGCATCCCCTCCGGGACACGGTCGATGCGGGCATAAACCGACGCCAGCGAGAATTGCGCGTCCGCCCACTTCGGGGCCCGAGCCACCGCGGCCTCGAACTGTGGCGCGGCGCCCTTCCAGTCCCCCGTCTCAAACAAAGCCAAACCGAGTTCGTAGCGTCCCATTCCGTTGTCGGGCATCAACTCGACCGCCTTCTGTAGCGGGCCGATCGCCTCGGCGTAATTCTTGAGACGCGCCTGCGCCATACCATATTGCATATTCGCAACCGGAAGGTTCGGCTGTTCCGCCAGCGCCTTCTTCAGCAGCGGAAGCGCCTCCTCGTAGCGCGCGTCTTCCACATCAAACATGGCGTCGTGCAGTAGGTTGGAGACTTCAATCTTGGTCTTGGGATCGGCGCCGGTGAGCTTCTTCTCAGCCTGAGATGATTCGAAATCAGAAGCCACATAGCCCAGCGCAGCCAACTTTTGCGCCTGCTCCGGGTCGGGCTTTGCCAACTCGACCAGCGTCTGGCTCGTCTTCTGACGGAATTGCTCCATTTCGAACGCCAGTGTGTCAGCAACGGCTTTCGCGGTCGGGGCAACGTTGTGCTTGGCCTCTGGGTCGCTGGTCTGGCTGTAGAGCTCCCGTTCTGGAGCTTGAATGTAAAGGTATTTCCCTATCCGGAGCGCGCGCAGAGCGCTCCATCCGAACGCGCGATGAGGATAGTCCGTTTCCGCGTACGCCGGCCGATCGGGAAGGAAATCAGCCCCCTTGGCCCCGGGAACCGCACGCTCGCTCGCTGGCTTGCTGGATTTCCTGACGCGAGCCTGAGCGGGTGACGGCGTGGCCGCTGGCTGCATCATTCCAGCGGTGGATTCGCCTTGCATTTCTTTCGGGATCTTGATTCCGGCTTCCTCGAGCAGAGTGGGCGCCACGTCAACCAGGCGCACGCGCGTCTCGACTCGGTTCCCGGCACTTCGATTGAGCGGAAGCTTGATGCAAAGTGGGACGTGAAGCGTCTCGTCATACAGGAAAATGCCGTGCGTGTTCTCGCCGTGTGCACCCAGTGACTCGCCGTGGTCTGCGACAACCGTGATAAGAGTTTCATCGAAGAGGCCGTGTCTGCGCAGTTCCGCAAACAGTTTGCCCAGGGCAGAATCGGCGTAAGCAATCTCGCCGTCATAGGGCTGTGCGGCGTAGCGCTCCTTGAATGGCGCCGGCGGATCGTAGGGATCGTGCGGGTCGTAGAGATGTATCCAGAGGAAGAAGGGAGGGTTGGCCAACTGACTGAGCCAGCCCAGGGCGCGATCCACGACCACTGCGGCGCGCCGCTCGACCGATTTGTAGCGGTCGGTGCCATGCCGGCGCAGATGAAAACCGGCGTCGTAAACGTCGAACCCACGGTCGAAACCGGGGGCGGTGCCGTCCAGGGGATCGAGAATCAGGGAGCCGATGAACGCCCCGGTCGCGTAGCCACGCTTGCGAAGAAGATCAGGCAGATAGGGAAGGTCCTCGCGCAGCGGCTTCCCGAAATCGTTGACCTGGTTGAATTGCGGATAGGTGCCGGTAAGAATTACGGCGTGGGAAACTGGCGTCAGGGGGGCCTGCGAGTACGCGCGCGTAAAACAGACGCTTTCCCGCGCCAGCCCATCCAGGTTCGGCGTCAGCCCGCGCTGCGAACCCAGGAACCCCATGCGGTCGGCGCGCGTGGTGTCTAACGTAATGAGGACGACGTTCGGAGGGCGCGAAGGGGACTGCTGCGCAAAAACCAACCCTGCCCACAACCCCACACATGCACAAAGGCGCAGAACGCGCATAAGAAAAAGGGAGTCTACCATAGGCAGACTCCCCCATTAGCTTGCAACTTGTCCAGATTCAGAAGCTGATCTTCAGGGCAAAGTTCATGTTTCTCGGGCCGCCCTGGGCGATTACGGGATTTCCGGCGGCGACGTCGGGTGAGGCTGTAATGGTTCCGAACGAACTGCTGCCCACCGTGTTGTTGGAAACAAACGCCGCGAAGTTTCCACGGTTCAGTACATTGAAGACTTCCCAGCGGAACTGCACCGTGAAGCGTTCGCCGATCTTCGTGTCCTTGAGGATGGTGACATCCCACTGGCTCAGGCCCGGACCGCGCAGCATATTACGTCGCGAGTTGCCGATGGTGCCATCGCATGGGTAGTAGAACGGAGATGCGAAGTCACTTTCAACGCCACAGGGATCTACCCCTCCCACCTCCACGACGTAGTGCTCTGGATCACGGGTATTGTAGTGGATCGGACTTCCGTCATAGGACGCACGCAGAGATGTGCCGCTCAGCCCCTGTCCGGACGGATCGCCGCTGATCAGCGCGTTGAACGGACGACCGCTGATCGCCGTGTAAATCGTGCTTATCTGCCACCCTCTCCCCACCAGTTTGGGCACATTGGGAATCGCGGGCAGGCTGTACAGGCCGCTCACGTTGAGATTGTGCGTTACGTCATGGTCGCAAAGCCCGCGCGAATCCTGGGCATTGAACGGGTTGTTCGCCTGGGGATAGTCGCCGGCTCCGCCACGGTTCACCGAGTTCTGGTCAAAGCACTTACTGAACGTGTAGTTGTAAGTGAGGTTTACGCCATGCCAGTTTCGCTGGGCGAACGACGCCTGCAAGCTGTCATAACGCGACTCCGCCAGATTTGTCGCTTGAATGACGTGTTTGAAATCGGGCGTGCCGTCGGTGACGAAGACGTTATCGAACGGCCGCACCCCATCGCCGCCGATCGGGCTGGCGTTCAAGTCGCGATACATAACCAGGTTTTGTCCGTATGAACCGGAGTATCCGATGGTCAGAACCTGATTATTTGCAATCTCTCGCTGAATACTCAAATTGTAGTTGTGCGCTCGCGGGGTCTTGAAGTTGTTCACGATCGAAAATGCATTGAAAGGTGCGGAACCCGAAGGGCTGGTGCCAAAAATCGGCCCGACGGTGGCGCTGTCAAAGCAGACGTAATCTCCCGTAGAATTCGGATCATTCGGATCAAGACAAGTTCCGGCGAACGGGTCAGCGGCAACGCTACCGCTCAGAGAAACTGAGTTCGAGGAGAACTGGCCTTGGAACGGTTGCGTAAACGCGCCCGCTCGGGCTCGGGCAAAGGAGTACGGGGCCGCGAGAGAACCGAAATTCGGCACATCGTAGGTTAATGAGTAGCCGGCACGCACCGCTGTCTTGCCATTGCCGAAAACGTCCCAGGCAAAACCGACGTGCGGCCCGAAATCATGCATATCCTTCTTGTACAGACTACTAATACCATGCCCCACGCTCACCAAACCGCGGTCGGGGAAGAAGTTGGCACCCAGGTTGTCCGTCTCGCCCAGCGCACCGTTGAGTTCCCAGCGCAGCCCGAGGTCAACGGTCAAGCGGGGTCGAATCTTCCACTGATCCTGCGCATAAAAGCCCACGGACTTCTGAATGATATGCCGGTGCGTGTCGCCAAAATTGCGATTCGCACCCTCCGCTTTTCCCAGCAGCAGTTCTTCAATCTGGCCCACACCGTCAGTCACATACCCGAAGGTAAGGCCCGTCCGGGCGCGGTTGCGTAGGCTGTTGGTGTAGGCAGATTGGTAGTTGCCGCCAATCCTTATAGTGTGGTTGCCCCTTACCCAGCTAAAGTGTTCCGACCAGTCGTAGGTCTGATCAGGACGCGTCGTTATAGGGTAGCCCTGCACGCCGCCGATGTAGCCGCCGTAACCCAACTGGTACAGGTACACGTAGGGCACACCGAAGTCGGTGGTCGCAAGGGGACCGGTGTCCACACCCAAATCTTTAGGGTCAATCTTGTTGTTCACGTCAATGATCTGCGCGAAACGTTGGAAGCCGAGCCGGCTCTCGAGGAGCTTGCTGTTCCCGATGTTCCAGGTGTGGCTCAGGCCTGCCATCTGCGTGCGGGAAGGGGCGATGGAGTTAAACAGGTCTGGGGCCCCCTTGGCCGCAGGCAATCCATTGATCGGCGGTGCACTCTGCAGGCTATCTCCAAAAAGATATCTGCCTGTGATCGAGTGCTGGTTGTTGAACTTGTGATCGATTTTTACGCCGAAACCGTTCATGCTATCCGTAGTCGGCGTTCTCACTACTAGGCCACCTGAATCGGACGTGGGGAAGTAGCTGAGCAGGTTTAGACCCGCGGTGGTTGCCAGGTCACCCACCGCCGTTTTTGCAGCGGCGACATCCGCCGTCGTGGGAACGGTTACACTCCTGACGGCCACAGATTTGTAGTGCTGGGTTTCGTAATACAGGAAGAAGAAGGTCCTGTCCTTGACGATTGGACCGCCTAAAGTTGCGCCGAGCTGGTTGTTGTGGATGGGGGTAGACACGCAAGGATCTGGACTGTCCGCTGTTCCGCCACAGCCCTTCGACTTGGAGAAATAGTTGATGGCGTCGGCAAAATTGGTGTGGCGGATCCACTGCGCGTGACCATGGATGGCGTTGGTGCCGCTCTTCATTACAAGGCTGATAGGAGCGCCGCCCTTCACGCCGAACTCGGCCGATGGAGTCTCCTGAACGTTCAATTCCTGGATCGCCTCGGGAGGAAACAGTGTTGCCGGGATACCCACGACGCCCGTCTGTCCGACTGAGGAGTCGCCGTAGTACCGGTCATTGTTGTACAGACCGTCGATGAAGTAATTATTCGAGGTCGTGCGGGCGCCGTTGACGCTCACCGCCAGGAATCCGCCGCCCGGAGTACGCTGCACACCCGGCGTGATCGCCAGTAAAGAATTGAAATCGCGACCGTTTAACGGGACGCTTTCAATCTTCGCCTGGTCCACGTAATTGTTGTTATTCGCTGAAAGCTCCACCAGCGGGGCAGCGCCTTCGACTTCAACCGTTTCGGTGCGCTGCCCGACCTGCAGCGCAAAGTCAGCGTGGGTCACTCCACCGGTCACGACATCGGCCGTGCGTACGACGCTCTTGAATCCCTCAGCAGATGCCGTCACCTTGTAGGTCCCGATGGGAAGTTGGGGAATGCTGTAGTTGCCCGTGCCGGTCGTGACCGCCGTGCGCGAAACACCCGTCCCCGTGTGCTCGACCTTAATGCTCACGTTCGGCACAACCGCTCCCGTACTGTCGGTCACATCACCCGAGATGGTTCCGGTAATGGTCTGCGCCAGCAAGCCGGAACTGAAAACCAATGCCAGCAACAGGAAAGAAACGGCGAACAGAAACCGCAATGAATGCATGGATTGCCCCCTCTCGCGCGGCGAATGGGAATGTTCATTCGAGCGCGTGTGTGGCGATAAGTGTATTGGGCTTTGGCGGAAAGTCAATACGAGGTGACCACAAAAAATACTGATTGATGCGAACTGACCAGTGGTCAGCTCAATAGACACGCTTAGACATGCCGCGATGTCCTGTGAAGTGTTGAGTTCGGTCTTAACCCAGCGGCGAGTCGGTCATGCGGAACTTCGTGCGCACGTGTTCGGAGAGCAATTCGATGGCGGAGCGATTGGCTTCTTTGTCGGTTTGCGCGAGATATTTCATGGCTTCGACCAGCATCCTCTGGCCCTCCACGTAGCGGCTGTCGGAAGTGCGCTCGCGCTTTTTTCTCCCCAAGTCGGGAGGAACCGGAATGGTAAAAACTTTCGCCATGAAAACTCTCTGGAGCTATCAGCATTCAGCGATCAGCATTCAGCTTTTCCACGTCCTCCTGGCACACGGCACGACCCGACGTTTGCTGAATGCTGAGTGCTCGACCTTGTCGAGCAGTATATCGCCCGCCCTCTCCTTTTTCAGCTTGATTCTGCTGGTTCGCGCGACTCGCCCCGTATCTTTCGTGGTTTGCCTATCCCTGGGGGGAAATGAACCGGGTTTTGCTGGTTGTCTTCAGCTTGAAAGCGTTGTCCGGAAGTTTCTGATTGACCTGGATCTCGGAATACTTCGCCAGGCGGTAGTCGCCGATGGGCTCGAAGAACTGCTGCTGTACCGATACTCCCCGGGCCGGGTCGATCCACAACAGGATGCGCGCGATGTTATTGCGCATGCGCGATGACTTGGGAACCAGTTCCAGTTTCGCCGCGTCGGTGCCGTTGGCGCTCTCCGATCCGAGATATTTCACGTCGTACGACTTCAGCAGATCATGTCCGCCGCCGCCGAAACCCAGCACCAGATAGCCTTCCACGTCGGCCCGGTTCTTCCCGGGATTGAATTCGGTCACTTGATCGATCTTGGGCTGGTACACCTGCATCTTGCCGTTGCTGTAGACGACATATTTCTTGTCCGGTTCGGCGATGTCGGCGGCCATCTGGATTTCGCTGTCCTGGCGCCGGAAGTAGATCTTCCCTTTCTGCGAATCCGTCTCGTCAATAACTTTCTGGTACTGGTCCCAGACAAAGCTGGCTTCAGTGGAGTGGAAGTTCTTTGCTGCGGTGTCCATCTGGCCGAGCACGCGGTCGAGTGCCGCCGGATTGCTCTGCGGCGACGCGGCCGCCGAAAGCAGCAAACCCACGACCAGCGTTGTGAGCGCAGTTCTCATGTGCTGGATGCCCACGGAATCCTCTACTCCTTCTCTACCCAGACCTTGTAGCTCTGCACGTGTCCCCCGGCATCTTTCACCGGCTCAAACTTGGTAATGCTGACCGCGCCGGAAATCGGTTCAATAATGTGCTGCAATTGCTGGCGAATATCCACGCCGTTGCGCTCGGTGATCGCCGAAGCCTGGATCTGGTAGATCAGCCCGCCCTGCGGGTCGGGAACCACCACTACCCCGGTTGGATGCGGATTGCGTTCCACCGGTTTGTCTTTGAAGTTGATAAGGCGAGGGGAAAAGAAAACGAAGAGAAGAATCAACGTGACCATGATGTCGTAGTGCAGGCTGCCACGCTCATACGACCAGAGAATGTATCCGCGAATTGTGCGCCAGATCGCGCCCATGGAAGAGACGGCCGCTCGGGGCGCCGTCACGAACTCGGAATGCTGCAAGTCTATTTGGGAATTCATGCGATGGCAAATGCCGCACCCGTGCGGGTCAGGCGCTCCTTGCGGTGATGCGGTCGGTACCCATGTACGGCTGAAGCGCTTCCGGGATGCGGACGCTGCCGTCGGCCTGCTGATAGTTTTCCACGATCGCCACCCATGTCCGCCCCACCGCCAGCCCGCTGCCATTCAGCGTGTGCACGAACTCAGTTTTGTTCTTACCCTCCGGACGGTAGCGAATGTTCGCCCGCCGCGCCTGGAACGCCTCGAAATTCGAACAGGAAGAAATTTCACGAAACAGGCCCTGCCCGGGCAGCCAGACTTCGATGTCGTAGGTTTTGGCCGATGACGGTCCCATGTCGCCGGTCGAGAGCGAAACCACGCGATAGTGAATGCCCAACTTCTGCAATACGGTTTCGGCATTCCGTGTGAGCTTCTCCAGTTCATCGTAGGAATTTTCCGGGCGCGAGAACTTCACCAGTTCCACTTTCTGAAACTGGTGCTGCCGGATGATGCCGCGCACATCTTTGCCGTACGATCCCGCCTCGCTGCGGAAGCAGGGCGTGTACGCGGTGAGCGAGATCGGAAGCCGTGCGCCATCCAGCACCTCGTCGCGATAGAGATTCGTGACCGGCACCTCGGCGGTCGGAATCAACCAGAGATCGCGCTCGCCATGCGGCACCCGAAACAAGTCCTGCGCGAACTTCGGCAGTTGGCCGGTGCCATACATGGATTCAGAATTGACGAGGTAGGGTGGCAGGACTTCGGTATATCCGTGCTCGCGGGTGTGGAGATCCAACATGAAATTGGCGATCGCCCGCTCCAGTCGTGCGCCAAGGCCCCAATACACCGCGAAGCGTGCCCCTGTGAGCTTGACCGCCCGTTCCAGGTCGAGCACTCCCAGGTGCTCGCCTAGTTCCCAGTGCGGCTTGGGTTTGAAATCAAACTGAGGGGGCGCGCCCCAGCGGCGCGCTTCCACATTGCCTTCCGCGCTCGATCCCACCGGCACGCTGGCATGGGGCAGGTTGGGCAGGGCGGTCAGAATGTCGCGCATGCGGGCGTCGAACTCGGCGGCCTTCTTCTCGCACTCCTGAATTTTTTCGCGCAGGTCCTTGGTTTCCTGGATCGCCGCGGCGGCATCCTGCCCGCTCTTCTTGAGTTTGGCGATTTCTTCGGAAGCGCGGTTGCGGCGCGCCTGTAGAGTCTCGGTCTGCGTGATGGCCTGGCGGCGCTCGGCGTCGATGGCGCGGAAATCTTTCAACATTTCGGCAGGATTCATTCCACGCTGGCGCAGCTTTTCCTCCACCAGCGCAAGGTTTTCGCGGACAAAGTTCAGATCGAGCATCGTTCTTAACTGTAGCTGAAAAGCGGGGTACGATGCACGCCGACGGCTGTCGCCGCCAGCGGTTTTCTTCGCGACCTTTGCGGATTCTTTGCGGCCTTTGCGGTTAAAAGCCTTACCGCGAAGCGCGCAAAGTAGTCGCAAAGAGCGCAAAGAACTTCCAAATCTTAAACCGCAGAGGCCGCCGAGATTACGCAGAGGTCGCAGAGTTCCCTAGACATTTTCTCTGCGCTCTCGGCGGCTTTTCTCCGCGTCCTCTGCGGTCAAAAGCTCTTCTCCTGTAAACTAACTCGCGATGAGACTGCACCGTTTCTGCTGTGTGGCGCTGGTGCTGCTGGCCTGGATCCCTGCCGCCTGCGCTTCCGCCTACAATGCGCGTCCCAAGCTCGTCGTTGTCATCGTGATCGACCAGTTCCGCGGCGACTACCTCGAGCGCTATCGCGACCAGTTCGGCGAGGGCGGTTTCCGCGTCTTCCTCGACCGCGGCGCCTATTTCACCGACTGCAACTACGACTACGCCGACACCCGCACCGGCCCCGGCCACGCCACCCTGTTCACCGGAAGCTACGCCAGCGGACACGGTATCCTCGCCAACGAATGGTACGACCCGCGAAGAAAAAAACGGGTGACATCGGTCGAAGACGAAACCACCAAACTGGTGGGCGTCACCAGCACTGCGCCGGGAGCTTCCCCGCGCAATCTCCTCAGCGACACGCTGGGAGACGAGCTGAAGCTGGCCACCGGCGGCAAGGCCCGCGTATTCGCCATCTCGCTGAAAGACCGCGCTGCCGTCTTGCCCGCGGGCTTTTCCGGTGACGGCGCCTACTGGATTGATACCAAGAGCGGCGTCTGGATCACCTCCACCTACTACCGGCAGGAGCTTCCCGAGTGGGTGCGGAACTTCAACGGCAGCCATCGCACCGACAAGTACTGGAACCGCGATTGGAAAGACGGCGACGGGAACGTCCTCGGTTCGACGGCCCAACGCAAGAACAAGGACGGAGCACCCGCGAGCTTTTATGAAGTGGTTGGATCCACTCCCTTCGCGAACGAATACCAGTTCGAATTCGCCAAAGAGTTGGTTCTATACGAAAAACTCGGCTCCGGCCCCGCAACCGACTTGCTGGTTGTCAGCCTCTCGGCCAACGACATACTCGGCCACCAGGTGGGATCCGACTCCCCCCAAATGCACAGCATGGCTCTCGAGCTCGACCGGCAACTGGCGGAATTCATCGCCTTCCTCGGACA
>JACQDD010000214.1 GCA_016201265.1 Terriglobales bacterium
AGCAGGATGCCGGCAAAAGTGCGGGCTCGGTTCAGGTGAGGAATCTTCATCGCGGGTTGCGCAAGCGATTATAGAATCAAGCCGCTGCAAAGGTTCGCTATGACGTGGGCTCGGTTGGGCGGAAGGAAGGAAGTCGTCGCGGGTGTCTTTCTGGTTGCGATGACCCTGAGCCACGTCGTCACGGTGCCGGGTCTGGTGCCGTTTCTGCGGAGCGGATATCAGGATTTCACGATTTTCTACACCGCCGGCAGGATGGTTCGGAGCGGTCAGACCGCGGCTCTCTACGATTTGTCGGCTCAGTATCAGGTGCAGCGGCAGTTCGCACCTGACGTGCCCATACGGCAGGCCGCGTTGCCCTACAACCATCCGCCTTTCGAAGCTCTGCTGTTTGCGCCCTTCACTCTCTTGCCGTACTGGCCAGCCTACCTTCTGTGGACGGCGCTGAACCTGATCATGGTGGCGGCAAGTCTGCTGATGCTCCGAAAGCAGTTCGTGGAGATTCGGGGCCTGTCTCCGGCCTTTTTGACCGTGGCGGCAGCTGGGTTCTTTCCCATCGTAAACGCGATCATTCAGGGGCAGGATTGCCTTCTTCTTCTTTTCCTCTATGTGCTCGCGCTCGCTGCCTTCGAGAAGGAGCGCGACATCGAAGCGGGCGCTGCGCTGGCCACGGGGTTATTCCGTTTTCAGTTGGTCCTGCCGCTGGTGCTGATTCTGGCGGTGCGGCGATGGCGCCTGCTGTTGGGGTTTATTCCGGTGGCCGTCCTCCTGGTCGGAGTGTCGGTGGCGCTGATCGGATGGCGTGGAGCCTTCCATTACGTTCAATTCGTTCTGGGCCTGGAAAAGAGCGGAGCCGGCGGAAGTATTGTGGCGGCCGTTATGCCGAACCTGCGCGGCATGATCGCCGGCCTGCCGGGGGTGAATGCGCGATCGACACTTATCTTGGTGCTGACGCTGGTTTGTTCAACCGTGGTCGTCGTGATAGCGATGTGGCTCCTTCGCACGGGGCGCGATTCAGCGCGTTTCTCGTTCACGCTAGGGTCGGTTGCGGCAGTTCTGGTCAGCTACCACGCGCTCACCTACGACCTGAGCCTGCTGTTTCCGGCTGTATTGCTGCCGTTCTCCGCCCCCAGGCAGGACCGCAGGATAGAGCAGGCAGATACCGTGCTGCTCGTGTTGCTCTTCCTGATTCCTTGGTTTGAACTGCTGGGCCCTTCTTTCAGTCCGCTGGCATGGTTCATGCTGCTGCTTGTATGGCTCTTCTGGAAGCGTGGTAGTGGGCGGCAAATAGCGGAGAGTCCGGTCTGACCGACCCGCCATGGCCAAACCGGCAGGCCGGACAATCTCGGCATGGGCGTTGTAGTATCCAAATGCTCCCCATGCCATGAGGGAAGAGACCGTCTTTCGCAATTCGTTGTGGCTGCTGTCCGCTCTCCTCTGCCTGGCCGGTACGTGGCTATGCGGGCAACGAGTGCTGGTAGCGCATCAGATCGCCGATGCGGCTGCCCACGACAGGCCCCGCGGAAATCTTTCCGATCTTTATCCCCGCTGGCTGGGGGCACGAGAACTGCTTCTCTATGGGCGCAATCCCTATAGCGCGGAAGTCACACGCGACATTCAGGCCGGGTACTATGGCCGCCCGCTCGATGCTTCCCGGCCAGGGGATCCCAAAGACCAGCAGGGATTTGCCTATCCGGTCTACGTTGTCTTCTACCTGGCGCCCACTGTCCGCCTTCCCTTCGATGTCGTGCGAAAAGGATTCCTCTGGGTTTTGCTGGGTCTTACCATCGTCAGCGTTCCGCTCTGGCTGCGCATCTTGCGCTGGCCCGTGGCGCCCTGGGCTCAGGCCTGCACGCTCGCCTGGACTCTGGGCAGCTTGGCAGTCATGCAAGGGTTGAAGCTCCAGCAGATGACGCTGTTCGTTGCCGCTCTGGTGGCCATCGCGATTGCGCTCCTGGTAACTGATCATGCGATTTCCGCCGGCATCCTACTCGCCCTGGCAACCATCAAGCCGCAAGTAGTCTGGCTGTTGCTGTTTTGGCTGGCGATCTGGACGGTGGGCGACTTGAAGCGCCGCTATCGCTGGGCCGTTTCGTTCCTACTTACGATGACCATCCTGTTGGTAGCGGCGGAACTGGCGTTACCGAACTGGATTCCCCGTTTCTGGCAGGCCGTTCGCGAATACCGGGGCTACGCCGATGCCGTGCCGCTGGTGGATAAGCTCATTCCTCCTCCCTGGAGCAGGTTGCTGGAGCTCGGCGCCGGGATTGCCACCGCGTATGCTTGCTGGCGGAACCGCGCACAAGGCACCGACGCATTCGCGGCTACCACTTGTCTGGTGCTGGCGGTGACGTTGCTGATTATCCCAACCTACTCGCTTTACAACCAGGTCCTGCTCCTCCCGTCGCTTCTCCTCCTGGCGCGGGAACGGCAGGCGATCTGGCGGAGCAGCCGCGCCGGCCGCGTGCTGCTGGTAGTAGCGGTGATCTTGCTGGTCTGGCCGTGGTTGTCGAGCACCGTTCTGGCCGGCCTCTCCTTTGTACTGCCTCCGGAAGTAGTGCAGAGGGCCTGGGCCGTCCCGGGCTGGACCGTGCTCACGCTGCCGGTAGCGGTGGCCGCGCTGATGCTTATCGTTGCCTATCGAGGCTCGGTCGCGGCTTCGGCGGGGCGCAGGACGGCGTAAAATGCTTACAGCCAAAGCCGAAGGGTGGCATCCTGGCCGCAGGAGAATTCGGGGCTCATGTCGGTTTCGTCGGTAACTCCGTCGGGAGCTGTGTCGGGTATTTTCCCGGTGGTGATCTACGTCCAGGGGAATGATCAGCAGACGCTCTCGCTGAACCACACGCCCTACACGGTTGGCCGCAAGGTGGACCGGGACCTAGTGATCCCGGACCCGCGAGTCTCCCGGGAGCATGCCCATATCGTCGCGGAAAACGGCGAGTTTTTCGTGGTGGACCAGGGCAGCAAGCACGGGACGTTCGTCAATGGCGAGCGCGTAGATCGGCGAAAGCTGGCGCGCAACGACCGGTTGGAGTTTGGCGCGCGTGATACCGCGTACCTGATTTTCCACCCCCTGCATGCGACTTCGAACACGGCGCGCGAATTTCTCAGTCAGATTTCGGGAATTCAGATTGCTCCTGAGGCCAGCGATCTCGAAAAGCTGACCCTGTTTCTGGAAGCGGCGCGCAAGCTGAACACCATCGGCGTGCTGGATGAGATTCTGGTCACGCTGATCGAGGCCACACTCCGGCTGACACGTGCCGAGCGCGGCTACATCTTTCTTAAGGATAGCGAAGGCAACCTGACCCTGGCGGCCGGGCGCAATTCGAAAGGCGAACCGCTCCTCGACGACAAGACGATTTCGCGGTCGGTGCTGGAAGAGGCGCTGACCTCCAACTCCGAATACCTGGTCACCGACACCAGCCAGATGATTGACATGAAGGAACGGCAGAGCATCGTCGCCTTCGACCTGCGTACCGTCATCTGCATGCCTCTGCGCAAACCGCTGGTACAGGCGACGAGGCCGGAGCAGCCGGCGGAATCGGAAGTCATGGGGGCGCTCTACGTGGATTCGAGGTTTGCCTCGCGCGATATCACCAGCGTCAGCCACGACATTCTGCGCGCCATCGCGACGGAAGCAGCGCAGCTTATCGAGAACGCGCGCCTGGTGCAGGCAGAGGAGGCGGGGCGCCGCTACCAGCAAGAGCTTTCCATCGCGGCTTCCATCCAGCAGGGGCTGATGGCCGTGACCATTCCGGAAGTTCCGTTCGCACGCCTGAGCGGCCGCAACCTTTCCTGCAAGGAGATCGGGGGCGATTTCTTTGACGCGGTGAACACCCCCACTGGCCTGGCGGTCGTTCTGGCCGACGTGAGCGGGAAGGGAGTCTCGGCGGCGCTGCTGGCGTCCATTCTTCAGGGAATGGTGTACTCGCACCTGATTGCGGGTATGCCGCTTACGGAGATCGTCACTGCGCTCAACCGTTTCTTCACGCAGAAACGCATCGGCGAGAAGTACGCCACCATGATCATTGCCCGCCTCCGCAATGACGGCGAGCTCGAATATGTGAATTGCGGGCACGTGCCGCCGGTGTGGATCTGCAATCACGAAGTGCTCAGGCCCGGGCATGGCAACCTGCCGGTGGGACTGCTGGCAGACGCCGTCTATGAGAGCGATCGCTGCCAGATGAAGCCGGGCGATCGTCTGATCATGGTGACGGATGGTGTGACGGAAGCCGAGAACGCACGCGGAGACATGTTCGACAGTGAACGACTCGAGGCGGTGGCGGGGAAAAGCACGTCTATGGACGATGTCTTCGCCGCGGTCGCCGATTTCTGCGGCGGGACCCCGCTCAACGACGACTGCACCGTCATCGAACTGGTGTATAGCGGCGGCTAGGGTTTCGCGCTCTTGTGAATCTCCACCGTGGACCACGTCTTGTCTGCGGCGTGGCAAAGCGTTTCCAGGCCACACTCGGCGCATTTAGGTCCCCGCGCCACGCACAGCTTCCGTCCGTGCCAGATT
The DNA here is from genome assembly GCA_016201265.1 of Terriglobales bacterium. Taxonomy (GTDB): domain Bacteria; phylum Acidobacteriota; class Terriglobia; order Terriglobales; family Acidobacteriaceae; genus Acidiflorens. Next base: position 4,520 of record JACQDD010000214.1, read on the forward strand.
ACCTGGTGGGAAAAATCCGTCCAGCGCTCGCGCGGAATAATCTGCATCAGGTCCTGTTCTATCTTCTGGGCATCCTCGTGCTTGGTCAGCTCCAGGCGGCGCGAAATGCGGGTGACGTGCGTGTCCACGACCACGCCTTCGTTGGTTTTGAACCATGTGCCCAGCACGACGTTGGCCGTCTTGCGGGCCACCCCGGGGAGAGTGAGAAGTTCCTCCATCGTCTGCGGCACGTTGCCGCCGAAGTCGGAGACGATCCTGCGGGCTGCACCCACCACCGACTTCGACTTGTTGCGGAAGAAGCCGGTCGAGCGGATGTCGGGTTCGAGTTCCTCCGGTTCGAGCGCGGCGAAATGCTGGACCGTGGGATATTTGTCGAAGAGTCCGGGCGTGACCGTGTTCACGCGGACGTCGGTACACTGCGCGGAAAGAATTGTCGCGACCACCAGTTCCCATGCGCTTCTGTGGGTGAGAGCACAGGTCACTCCCGGATAGAGTTGATCCAGGCCAACCAAGATCCGGCGAACGCGCTCTGGAGCGAGAGGAACGTAGCCAGGCTTTTTCGTCGGCGCAGCGATCTGGGCCGTTGGCGGCTTGCTCTTTTTCGGCAAGCGCGGAACTCCAGCCGAACGGCTGGGCGAAGTCTTCGGCAGCGGACGACTCTGCCGGCGCGCGCCTTCCTGGCGTCCGCTGCGGCTGGGCTGGCGCGGGATCCTTCCGCGGGGCATAGGGTCTCCTTCGCAGTTCGCAGGCATTCATGTTAGCAAAGAGTCCGATGCACCCGCGTGAAGCACTTCTGTGCCACAGGTAACTCGGCGGCAATTGACTCCGCATGAGTACCGTGAGTAGTCTGAGAGTCGAAGGAAGAATCTCGTGGCCGTGAAGGGCATCAAACTCGGGCAGGTTTGGCGGCAGGATGCAAGCGGCCAGGATTACCTGGTCACCAAGGTTTACAGCGAAGTGTTCAGCCAGTACGCGGTGCTGCGTCCCGCGGAAGTGACTGCGCCGGATGCGCCGGTGGTGAAAGTAAAGGTCGCCAAGTCGGCGGAGGGCGTGACCCTGCCCGGCTTCAGCTTTACCCAGGAAGGGGCATTTTGATTTTGGGCTCTGGGCCCTGGGCGTTAGGCTTTGGGCTGACGGCGTTAGGAGAATCCTGGTGGCGAAGGCCTAGAGCCCAGAGCCCAAAGCCCAGATCTAAATGACCGAGAAAATCCTCGCTGTCCTGTTCGTTTTTATCAAGTCCATCATTGCGGCAACTGGCTACTCGGGTATTGTCATCCTGATGGCGATCGAATCAGCATGTATCCCTCTGCCTTCGGAACTGATCATGCCATTCGCAGGGTACCTGGTTTACGAAGGCGGCATGAACCTGTTCTGGGTCGCGACCGCCGGCGCTATTGGGTGCAATCTCGGGTCACTTCTCGCCTATGAGGTTGGATATTACGGCGGGCGCCCGCTGGTGGAACGCTATGGGCGCTGGATTCTGCTGAGCCGGCGTGAGCTCGACTGGGCTGATCGCTTCTTCCTGCGTTGGGGCCAGGCGGCAGTGTTCATCGCGCGGCTGCTGCCGGTGATCCGCACCTTCATTGCGCTGCCCGCCGGCATTGCCCGCATGCCGCGCGGCAAGTTTCACATTTACACTTTCCTTGGATCGTGGCCGTGGTGCTTCGTGCTGGCTTGGGGGGGCATGAAGCTGGGTCAGAACTGGCGCTCGCTGGGCAAGTACTTCCACCAGTTCGATGCGGTGATCGGAATCATTCTGCTGGCTGGCGTGATCTGGTTCCTGTGGTCGCACTGGCAGAATCGCGTGGGCGCCAGCGGAAACTAGAATCGGCTTCCTTCGTGTCCTTGGTGGTTTAACAGCATTTTCTAACCACGAAGAACACGAAGGTCCACGAAGGAAGCATGGCGCACCCACCGGCAACTTTGCTCCTCTTGCTGAAGTTGTGTAATCTCACGGCAAGGCGAACACCGGCATGGGATCTCTAGGCTATTTCATTTACCCGTGGGGCTTCCTGCTCCAGGGTCTGGCGATTGTGCACTTCATTCGCCGCCGGCCCGATACCTATTGGATTTTCATCATCCTCTTCCTCGGTCCCCTGGGGGCAATCATTTATCTGGCGGTGGAGGCGCTCCCCGATATTGGCCTGCTCGGCCAATCGTTCAAGGTCTTTCCGCGCCGCAAGCGCATCGGTCAGCTTGAGGCGATGATTCGCGACAATCCCTCGCCGGGGAATTGGGAAGAACTGGGCGATCTCTACATGGATGACGGCAAGATCGGGCAAGCCCGCACCGCCTTCGACAAAGCCATCGCCGCGCGCGCGGACACTCCCGACCCGTTTTACCGGCGCGGCGTGTGCGCGATCCAGTTGGGCGATGCGGCTGCAGCAGTGCCCGACCTGGAAAAGGTGGTCGGCAAAGAACCGGACTATGACTTTCATCGCGCTCGCGGTTTGCTGGCGCACGCCTACGCCCAAACCGGACAGCGCGAGAAGGCCGAGGCGCTATTTCGCCAAGTGACTACAATCTCCACGCTCTCGGAAACCTACCTGAACTTCGCCGATCTGCTGGCCTCCGAACAGCGCAACGCGGAAGCGCGCGAGTGGGCGCAGAAGGTGCTCGACAAGAAGCCCACCATGCCGAGTTACCTGCGGCGGCGCGAACGGCCGTGGTTCCGGCGGGCAAAAGAGGTGCTCAAGAGATTGCCCGCGTGAGGGAGCGCCGGCGCGCGGCCCTTGCCACTATGGGGTACGTTTTGAGACTGGAGCCGTTCCTGCGGTAGTCGTTCGGGATAGTTGATGTAATCGCCTGATTGCAACAGCTAGGCCGAGGCCATTAGCTGGAGACCATAATCAGTGTGGTCTTGGCAGAGAGTTTTATTGGCGAACATCAAGTTCTCCGATGCCCCTCCCGGAAGCAGAAATCGTCAACTGATTTCATCATGATGGGTATCTGCTTCACTCACCAAACCCCTACAGATTGTGGTTTCGGGTTGGTTTTAACTCCGGGGTGAAGGATCCGAGCCAGGGGAACGGGCTCGGCTACCAACGCTTGCTGCACGAGGCGGAAGAAGAGCTTGCCGC
>JACQDD010000215.1 GCA_016201265.1 Terriglobales bacterium
AGCAGTTCGTTCCAACCCCTGAGGAATTGCGGCGGCGGAAGCGCGCGTTTGAAGAGCTCATGCGGCTGCAAAGCTCCACTCCTCCCGGTCCGGGGCCTTTTCCCAGCACCGAAGAGATGATCCGCGAGGATCGGGAACGGTGACGACCTGCGTGGTGGATGCCAATGTCGCTGCCAAGTGGCTGCTGCCCGCAGCTGGTGAAGATCTCATCGACCAGGCAAATCATTTAGCCGCGCTACACGTGAGGCGCGAGTTGCAACTGCTGGCGCCGGATCTGATCGGAGCCGAAATCGGCAACGTCCTATGGAAAGCTGTGCGGCGCAACCGGATCAGCCGGACAGAGGCAGAGAACTCCCTTCGGCGCTTTACAGATCTCGGGATCCAGCTCGTTCCTACGGCCGACTTGCTTGTTCAAACATTGCAGATTGCGGTTACGTGCGACCGCAGTTTCTACGACAGCCTTTATGTCGCCCTCGCACTCAACGCCAAAACAGAACTCATCACTGCCGACGAGCGCCTGGTCAACGCGCTCGGCTCGCGTTTTCCGGTGCGCTGGCTGGGGGCGTTTTGAGGTCGCGGCTTGTCCGCTTTTCGCTATACTGAAACGCAGGCGATGGAGTTCGCCGTTAACCGCCCGCGGGCTGATAACTCCTACAGAAGTCTCTACAGAACTCTGCAGGAGGACTCCATCGTGAACTATCTCTGGATCGCTGTGGGCGCGGTTGCGGGAGCCAGCGCCCGCTACTTTCTTAGCGGTCTGATCGCGCGGAATTTCTCGGCCACGTTTCCCTACGGCACCCTGCTCATCAACATCACCGGCAGCCTGGTGCTGGGATTTTTTCTCGTGTACTCGACGGAGCGTGTGCTGCTCGATCCGCGCTGGCGATTGCTGGTGGCCATCGGCTTTTGCGGTTCTTACACGACTTTTTCCAGCTACGCCTTTGAGAGCTTCGCGCTGATGGAGCAGGGACAGTGGCTCTTGATGAGCGCAAATATTCTCGTCAGCAACGCGCTTTGCCTGGCCGCGGTGCTGGCAGGCGCCGCGCTGGCTCGCGGGTTGTAGAATGGCAACCGATATGGCGGTGCAAGTCACAATCTATCTGACCGAAGGCGACTCCTGGCATCATCGGCCGCTGCACCTGGAGATTCTGAAGTATCTGCGCGAGGAAAACGTTTTTGGCGCCGTAGCTTTTCACGCGGTTGCTGGATTTCTGGGTCGAGGCAAAGTGCACACCGCGCATCTGGTGGAAGCGGGGGGCGAACTACCTGTTGTGCTCGTCTTCGTTGATACCGACGAGCACGTGGACCGCGTTTTGCCAAAGCTGCGCGAAATGGCCGCCCACCGGTTGATCGTGCGGGAGAACGTTGTCGTCGAACAGGGCAGTCTGGACTGAAATCTTCCGTTCCTTCCTCAAGCGGGGGAAGTGGAAGACGCAGACTTGAGGGGCAAGGGCCAATCGTACCAGCAGAGATCGGTCCGAAGTACACCCCGGCTTTGACGGACGGGCAGTCTCGCGCCTGCCCACTCGAACATTTCTGAGCGGTACTCCGGAGAGAGGTCTTATCCCCCAACCTCGCGTTACCCTTCAATGTAGAGGCCGAAGAACTATCTGCTGTATAAGCCTCGTCGTCAAAGCGAGGATCACTATGCCCGCGTCCAACGGTCACGCATTACGGCGCAGCTCGAGAGTGCCGGTGAATGTTCCGATACGCGTCACCAGCCTGGAGCCGAACGGCCAGTTCTCCGAGGTCTGCGAGACGCTGGTCGTCAGAGGGAGGGCCGCGAGGCCACGGCTTACGTGGTTGCCTGCGAGCCGCTGGGGTCCGAGGGCTGGAGACTGGGTGCGAGGCTCGACCGACCGGAAAATTTCTGGGGACTGGAAGCTTGTCCCGAAGATTGGCGAGTGCTGGAGATGCCGTCACCCGGCGCTCAGCAATCTCCACGACAATTGTCGTCAGGCTCTGTGTTCCTGCACGAGCCGCAAGCTCGCTCCGCGTCGTCGCAAGCCATTCTCGACAAAATTGAGGAGCAACTCTCCGAAGACCGTTTGCGAGGCATACTGGCCAAACTTGTTAAGCCCATGCAGGCGGAGATCGCCGAGCTCCGGGAAAAGCTGGCCCGCGATGCCCGGCGCAACCGCTTTGAGGTGTCGCTCGGGCAGATTCCTCCTGAAGTGGAAGAGAAGCTGTGGGAACGGCTGCGGAAAGACCTGGGGGCACGAGTTCTGCAGCAGACGCGGGAGCAGTCCGCGGAGGCACTCGGATCGGCGAAAACGACCATCGAGCAAAAGATCGGCGAAGCGCAGGTTGAGTTCCGGCACCGGCTCGCTGGAGAACTGCATGCTGTCGAACAGCGGGCGCAGGCGTTGTCGCGGGAACTCACGGCGACGACAGGGCAGCAGGTTCGCGCGGGAGTCGAGAAGCTGCAGCAGCAGGCATTGGACGCGGGAGCACATCTCAGTGCACGAGGCGTGGATCTCGTGAGCTCTCTGGAACGCCGCCTGGCGGAGGCGCATGATGCTCACCGCCGGGAGATCGAACAAATCCAGGCTGAGGTCGCCGCAAAGTCCGCGCATCTTCAGGCGGAAGTGACAAAACTTGGCAATCGGATCGTAACCCTGAATGAGTCCGTGCGCCGTCTGGAGTCGGACCTGGATGCGCACCTGGAAGGGATCGCCGCCGAGGTCGTCTCCGACGCGCGCACTCAACTCGAGAGCGCTGTGGGCCTGGCCCTCAGGGACTTGCAAACACGCGGCTCGAACGAAGTTGGAACCCGGCTTGACGAAGTCTGCAGCCAGCTGAGAATTATCCAGAACCGGATTGAGAACTCGTTTTCCGGGTCGTTGCGATCCCAGGGCGAGGAAGCTGTGCAATCGTTCGGGCAGGAAATCGAAGAACTCGCGCAGCAATCCGTGGAAAAGTGGCGGCTCGCGCTCGCCAGGCATCTCGATTCCGTGGCCAAGACTCTGGGGCAGGAATTTCGAGTGGAAGGCGAGGCCGAGAGCGAGCAAAAGCAAACTCTGACGGCCGGATAGTCGGCTACCTCGCGGTCTGTACCACAACCTGCGAGCGTTACTTCATCCCCAGCGCCCGCAGGACGCTCTCGTCCGGCACCGCCTTGCCATCTTTTTTCGCGACTACGCCAAACGATCCCGAGTAGTCCCACATCGTCCAGCCGATGCCGTTGCGCTCGAGGGCGGTGCGAACATCGCGCAGCCAGGCGGCGCGGTCTGCCGGGTCGGCGAATGCGCGGTACACTCCGAACTCATTGCAAACGAGCGGCACGCCGCGGCGGCGCGCCCACTCGGCGGCCTGTTTCATTTCGGCTTCGATACGGGCCGAGTCCCAGTGATCACGCCCGTAGCGGATGACCCGCAGGCGATCCACTTCGCTGGGCACGAGCGCTGCCACCAGCTCGGCCGACTCCGGCGTCGACGGATAGTGCAGTCCCTTCAGCCAGTGCCAGTAATACTCGCCCCAGGTCGCGCCCTGATGGGTGAAGATGTGCGGCTCGTAGAAATGGAAGTTGTAGATGACGTTCGGGTCGCGCAGCGGTTCCTGAAATAGCAGCTCATCGTCGTTTGACCAGCGCGCACCGGCGGCGATGATCGTATGCTTCGGCGCGCCCTCACGGATCGACGCCGCCAGCTTGGCCTGCACGCCCAGCCAGCGATAACGGTCGGTGAACTCGGGCTCATTCAGGATTTCGAAGACGACTCGGTCCACGTCCCAGGTAGAGTAATGCTGCGCCACGGCGCGCCAGAAGTCGGCAAACTGCTCGACGAAGGTATCGTCTTTGGTCAGGCGCTGCTTGAAGTCGCCTTCGGGATGCATGTCGATGACCACGGCGAGGCCGTGGTCGAGGATCATTTTCACCGCTGCGTCGAGATAGCCGAGATACTCCGGCGGAAGCTTCTGGGGCTGGTTCATGGTGAACATCGTTTCCGGATTCACGCTCAGGCGCACGTGGTCGAAGCCCATGGATTTGATCAGCGCGACGTCTTCGGCAGTGGTCCAGGCTTCGAAGTGCTCGCGCGTGTAGCCGCGCTTGTCATAGACCTGAGCGAACCATTCGCTGAGGTTGATCCCGCGCTTGAGATACTGGGCGCGAGCGAAGGCCGGGGAGTTTCCAGCAGCGGTCTGTGCGATCGCAAAGGGCGTGCTGATAAGAAACGCGAAAGAAATCGCAAGAATGTAAACCCGCTTCTTCCAAGGCTTCATTGCCGACGGTCCTTCCTGGATTGATACACTGGTGACTCCAAAGACTAGCCCATGATTCCCTGCCAGCGCCATCTCTTCGATATTCCTGAGGACGTCGCATACCTGAACTGCGCCTACATGTCACCGCTGATGCGGCCAGTGATTGAGGCGGGCAATGCCGCGCTCGCCCGCAAGGCGCATCCGTGGGAAATCATGCCAGAACAATTCTTCAGCGGCTCGGAGGAGTTTCGGGCGACTGCGACTCGGCTCATCGACGCCCCCGCGGATTGCGTGGCGATCGTTTCGTCCGCCAGTTACGGTGTCGCGACGGCAGCGCGCAATTTGCCCGTGCGCAAGGGACAGCACATCCTCGTGCTCGACGAACAGTTTCCGTCGAACTACTATCCGTGGCAACGGCTGGCTGAAGAGGCAGGCGCATCAATCAAGATCGTGCCGTGGCCTGGAGACAATGACTGGACATCTGCGGTATTGAATTCTCTTAGGGATGACGTCGCCATCGCAGCGCTTCCGCACGTGCAGTGGACCAGCGGCGGACGGCTGGACCTGGTACGGATCGGAGAGGCTTGCAGGAAGGTTGGAGCCGCGCTCGCACTCGATCTCACGCAGTCGCTGGGCGCACTGCCCTTCAGTGTGCGCGAGGTGCAGCCGGATTTCATGGTGGCAGCCAACTACAAATGGCTGATGGGGCCTTACACCACCGGTCTTCTTTATGTCGCTCCCAAGTGGCACGGCGGACGTCCGCTGGAAGAGAACTGGATTCAGCGCGCCAATGCTCGCGATTTCACCAGCTTGATCCTGTACACCGAAAACTACGATGAGGGCGCGCGCCGCTTCGACATGGGCGAGCGCTCGAACTTCGCGCTGCTGCCCGCCGCGACGCGCGCGATGAAGCAGTTGCTGGAATGGGACGTGGCACAGATTTCAGAAACTGCCGGCGCACTGAATCGCCAACTGGCGGCGGCTGCTGCGGATTTGGGTTTCTCGGCTCCGCCCGAGGAGTTCCGCGCTCCTCACTACATGTGTCTGCGAAGAAAAGCGGGCATTCCATCGGAACTACCTGAACTTCTCGCTGGCCAAAAAGTCTTCGTCAGCGTGCGCGGGAGTTCTGTGCGCGTGGCGCCCCATGTGTACAACTCGGCAACGGACATGGAGCGGTTGATCTCGGTGTTGCAGACCGCCGTCTGAAAGCACTTCCAAAGGCACCCGGCAAACAGCGGTCGACAGCAGCGTCACAATATATATGCTAAGACATATATATTATGCTACTCTTTTCTCATGGAAAAGCGGACTGCCAGGTCCCGCGCCGTCCCGCAACAGCTATTTCGCGCGCTCGCCGACCGCACCCGATTGCGGCTGCTGAACCTGATGGGCGAGCAGGAAATCTGTGTCTGCTATTTCGTAGAAGTGATTGGAACCAACCAGCCGAAGATTTCCCGGCACCTCGCGTATCTGCGGCGGGCGGGCGTTGTAACGGCCCGGCGCAGCGGCAAGTGGATGCACTACCGTATCGTTGTTCCTGCCGATGCGCGGGCCGCCTCCATCCTGCGCAACACTCTCGACTGGGTTTCGCAAGACCCGCAAATGCAGCGCGACCGCCAACGCCTGACGCGCGCCAGTTGCGCGCCGCAGAGCTTTGTGCGCCTGCAAGCCGCGCCTCTCCCTGCTCCTGTGCCGAAGCGTGAACTGGCGGCAGCGGCCCGAGCTCCCGAAAGGAACGTATGATGCAAACGGCTGTAGCGCCGGAAATTGACGTTGGGAAGCGGCTCAACTTGTTTGAGCGCTATCTCACGCTCTGGGTTGGCCTTTGCATGCTGGCCGGCTTGATCCTCGGACGCTCCGTGCCGCCCCTGGTCGCAGCGCTGCGATCCATGGAATTCGGCCGTGGCAGCCAGGTCAACGTGCCAATTGCCATCCTCATCTGGCTGATGATCACGCCCATGATGATGAAGGTGGACTTCGCATCGCTGCGGGATGTCGGTCGGCGGCCCCGCGGCCTTCTGGTGACGCTCTTCGTCAACTGGATGGTGAAGCCGTTCTCCATGGCGCTCATTGCATGGGTCTTCTTTCGCTACGTCTTTCACGCCTGGATCGCTCCTGACGAAGCCAGCCAG
>JACQDD010000216.1 GCA_016201265.1 Terriglobales bacterium
ACCCGCCGTGGAGTTATCGGTCGTGATGAACCCGTTATTGGAGGGTTCGAAACCGTCCATTTCATTCTTCTGGCCGATGGCAACGTAGGCGCCAAACTGCAGGTTGTGCTTTCCGACGATCTTGCTGACGTTGTCGCGGAAAGTGTAGGTCGGGTTGGAGTTTTTCCAAGGGATATAGCTCGGGTCTTCGCCGAAACCGTCGCCATAGGGAGCACCTCCGTTGATCTGGAAGCCGGGCAGCTTGCCACCAAAACCGTTCTGGAACAAGCCGACGGTGATGCCTTCAGGCCGCTGCCAGGGTCCGGTGTTGGTCAACGTGATGTGATCGGTGGTGTAGCTGAACACAAACTCATTCAGCAGGGTGGGCGAGACGTTGGCGGTCAGCCGGGTCACGAGGCTGACGCCCGGCCCGAGAAAGCCCGTCTGGATGGTGGGAAAGTCCCCCGTGCTCCACAAGGGCGTGGGCGTCACGGTGTTCCAAGAATCGTGAATGTAGCGGAACGTGAGTCTCGCCTTGTCGGTGATGTTGTGGTCGACCTTGATCAGCTCCTCCCGCCAGGTAGTGGGAGTCGAAACTGAGGCTTGATAAGCCGGGTATCCGCCGTTGGTGGTGTTGGCCTGCGGAATCATCGGCAGGAGCGCCGCTGCAACCGGATCGATCGTTACCTGGTTGTTGGCAAAACCTGCGTATGTGGGCACTCCGAAATTCCCGTTGTTTGGCCCGGGCCCGCTTGCCGGACAATCAGGGTTGATCGCAAAGCCTGGAGGGAGGCTCGGGTCCTCCGTGCGGGCAAACTCGGTGCCCGGCGCGGGACAGAATTCGGAGAAATCGCCCGCTCGTCCCGCATCCGACGGCACGTTGTGGATGAAGGTCGTAGGACTGCTTTCGCGCCGCCACTCCTGCGACCAGAAGAAGAACGTCTTGTCCTTTATCACCGGCCCGCCGACGGTATAACCCCAGTCGTGCTTCTTGTAGGTCGGCTTCGGCGCGGTGTGATCGTCAAAGTAATTGTAGGCGTTGAATACCTGGTTGCGGCCAAAGTAGGACGCCGTGCCGTGGAACTTGTTGGACCCGGACTTGGTCTCGACTTCAATGGTTCCGGAGGCATTGCGGCCGTACTGCGCGCCGTAGTTGGAAGTGAGAACTCTAAATTCGGCGATGGCATCCACGTTGGGATAGACGTTCAGCGTGGCGTTGCTGCCGTTGTCCATGTTGTCGCCGCCGTCAATCTCCCAATTGTTGTACTCGGTGCGGCCGCCGTTGATGCTGTACGCCACGTTGCCGTACACGCCGACGGTGCCCTCATCCTGCCCGGTCTGATTGCTGACACCGGGCACCAGGGTCACGAGCTGGGTGAAGTTCCGGCCATTCAAGGCCAACTGCGTAATCTGCTTTCCGGTGACGGTGCCCGACAAGTCGGAAGACTGAGTCTCGACCTGGGCGACGTTTACGCCCTCGACCGTAACCTCGGTGGTGGCGGCGCCCACTTGCAGTGAGACATCCACACGAGATTTCTGGGCGACACGCAGTACGACACCAGCGGCCAGGTATTTCTTGAAGCCCTGGGCCGTAATGGTGATGTCGTAGGCACCAGACGGCAGCCCTGGAACCGAATACTCGCCTTCAGAGTTGGTGGTGGTGGCGCGATTGATACCGCGATCGGCGGCGGAAACCGTCACCTGCGCGTTGGCCACGCTGGCGCCGGTCGAGTCGCGAACGGTTCCGGTGACGGAGGCGGTGTCCTGGGCGCGGAGGAGCGTCGCCGAGAACAGAGCTATTAGAAAAACGATTCTGCAAACGAGATGGAATTTCATAGGTGACTCCCTGAGCTGGGCTGCGGATTCAAACTCTGACTTGCCATCCCCGACATCTTTCGTGCCTTATTCCGGTGCGAGCCATCTTGCCCGCAAAAAGGCCAAAAACCCTTTATTAAAACGTGTCAATAGTGCGTCAGTTGCCCGCCGCTGTCAAGAAAAATTGACGCCCTCCGGATGCACTCCGCTACTTCAGGCTGTGGGTGGACTCGCGCACGATCAGATCGGGCACCATTTTGCGGTGAATGGCGCGCGCCGTTTTTTCCTCCAACGACGCATTGATGGCCTCGACCACGATGGTGGCCGCGGCGGCGCCCATCTGTTCCATGGGCTGGCGCACCGTGGTTAAGGCGGGTGAGTAAAGCGCGGCGGGAGCGACGTCGTCAAAGCCGATCACCGAGCACTGCTCGGGCACGCGGACACCCGCCTTGGCGAGCGCGCGGATGGCTCCGAAGGCGGTCATGTCGTCGAAGGCCATCAGGGCGGTAAAGGGACGGCGGCGATGCAGCAATTCTTGCGTCAGCTTGAACCCGTCTTCGAAACTGGAGAAGGGGTCGCGCGACTCGGGCAGATCGACGATCAGCTTGGCATCGAGCACAAGGTTGTGTTCGCGGGCCAGTGCCCGCACCCCCCGCCAGCGCGGCTCGGTATCGGACAACTGGCGCGGGCCGCGGATGAACGCGATCTTGCGATGGCCGAGGGAGTGGAGATGCTCGAGAGCGGCCCGGGCGCCCAGTGCATTGTCCACGATCACCGAACTGATGTTGTCGTTCTTGAGCTCGCATCCCACAATGGCGGTGGGGATGTTACTTTTCTCGATGTCGGCCAGGACATTGATGTCGAGGAAAAGCCAGTTGGCCAGCACCACCAGGCCTTCGACACGGCGATCGAGGAGCATCTCGAGATAGCGCTCGAAACGGCTGCGTTCGTTGTGCACGTCGGTCAGAATGGGAAGGAACGACGATTCGTAGAGAGCGTTCTCCATGCCGCGCAGCACCAGCGTGCAGTAGGGATCGGTCATGTCGAATACCATGACCCCCACGGTGTGGCTGCGGCGGCTTCGTAGCGAGCGGGCAAACAGATTGGGGCGGTAGCCCAGTTGCGAGGCGGCGCGCTGAATGCGAGCCTTGGTGGTATCGGGAATGTAGCGGGCGAGGGGCGCGTTGTTCAGGACGATGGAGACGGTGGCGGAAGAGAATCCGCTGCGCTCGGCGACATCGCGGATGGTGACGGCAGCGGGTTGAGTGCGTTTCCGCGCAGGCTCGGGCCGGTGGCTCGCGGCCGAATGCGCGGCTTTGGAAGACTTCGAGTCAGCAGACCTCATGGACGCCTTGAAATTCGAGCTCTTGCTGGCGGACACTACAGCACGGTGAATCGAGTGTCAAGACCGAGTGTAGTCCGGGTGGCTCTGCTGCTGCTTTTTTGCCCGTTGGCGATGCAGGGGCAGAGTTCGCCTCCCGCCAAGACGGCACCGACGCAGGCGACAAATCCGCAGAAACTCTTTGCCGCCGGAGAGGCAGCGCTTCGGGAGAACAAGCTGGACGAGGCGGAGCGGAATTTCCGTGCAGTGCTGACGACAGACCCGGGCGTGGCTGGGGCGTATGCCAACCTGGGCGTGATCCACATGCGCCGCAAACAGTGGCCGCAGGCGCTGGCAATGCTGCACAAGGCGGAGAAGTTGGCGCCGGCAATTGCGGGTATCCGCCTGAATATCGGGCTGGTTTATTTTCGCCAGAGCGATTTTCTGGCGGCGATCGAGCCTCTCGAATCGGTAGTCCGGCAGGCGCCGGATTCCTACCAGGCGCGCTATCTGCTGGGGTTGTGCTACTTCTTCAACGACCGCTGGGGGGATACGGTGGCGACACTGGAGCCGCTTTGGGGACAAGCTTCCGATCAGTTGAACTATCTCTACGTACTGGGGAGAGCCGCAGAGAAGACGAAGAATGCGGCGCTCGAGGAAAAGGCGTATGGGAGGCTGGCCAAAATTGGACAGGGCACGCCCGAATTTCGCTTGATCATGGGCAAGGCCCACCTCAATCGCGGAGAAAACGACGATGCGGTGCGAGAACTGGAAGCGGCCGCGCAAGCCGATCCCAAGTTGTCGTTCGTGCATTTCAACCTGGGCCTGGCGTATCTCCGCAAGCACGACTACGAACGCGCGCGCGCCGAATTTCAGAAGGACCTGGCGATCGAGCCGGACGTGGCTTTCACCTATGAGCAGTTGGGCAATGTGGAATCGACGCTGCAGAACGAAGAAGAAGCCGCGAAAAATTATCGCCAGGCGCTGAAGCTGGATCCGCGGCTGGCCAGCGCGCACACGGGGCTGGCGAAAATCGAAGAGCGCCGTCGGAATTATCGGGTGGCGCTCGCCGAATTGGATGAAGTCATCCGGCTGGATCAGGGGAATGCCAGCGCCCGCTATCTTCGGGGACAGGTGCTGGTGCGCATGGGCCGCGAAAAAGAAGGGCGCGAGGAATTGGCAACCGCGACGAAAATGCTCAACCAGCAGCGCGCCGCGCGGCAAAAGGAGCTGGAAGGCGAGCCGGTGCCGAGTCCGGAACTGGCGCGGGAACCGGAGTAGGCGTCAGCTCGGGGCAGGCAGGCACTCCAGGATTTCCGCTTCGCTCAAGGTGTGATCGCTCGACTTGGCGCGGCGATAGATGCGCTCGACCAGTTCTGCGGTCGTGGGATAGCCGCGGCGCTCCAGCCAGAACTGCACGTTGGATTTCCCGCTCATCGGCCCGATGTCAATCACCTGTTCCAGTCCGAAGACGTGCGACGGCACGCCGGAATAAACAGTATTCGCGAGCTCGACGTCCTTCTTCTTATAGGCCTTGATCACCGCGGCAGCATGAACTCCGGTGGCGGTGCGGAAGGCATCCTCACCGACCACGGGATAGTTCACTGGAATCGGCACGCCGGTGGCGCTCGAGACCGCTTCGCAATAGGGTTTCAGTTTCGTCAGGTCCTGCTGGTCCCAGGGAGAGATGCCCATCAGCTTCAGGTTGACGAGCATCTGATCCATCTGGGTATTGCCGACGCGCTCGCCGATGCCCAGCGCTGTGGCGTGCACGCAGTTGGCGCCGGCGACCAGGGCCGCCATGGCATTGGCAGTGCCCAAGCCGCGATCGCAGTGGCCGTGCCAGTCCACGCGGATCTTCTCCCCCGAGGGCTTTACCACTTCTTCCATGACAAACTTCACCAGTGCGACCGTGCCCATGGGCGTGGCATGTCCGGCGGTGTCACAGAGGACGATGGCGCGGGCGCCGCAGTTGATGGCAGTGGAGTAGAGGCGCTTGACCATCTCCGGATCGCAGCGCGTTGTGTCTTCGGTGACGTACATGACTTCCAGCCCGAGTGAGACTCCGTACTTGATCGCCTTCTCAGTCGTCTGAAGAAGAAAGTCGTCAGTCCAGCCTTCGGTGTAGCGCCGGATGGGACTCGATCCGAGGAAGGTTGCGGCTTCGATGGGCAAGCCGGTTTTCTGAACGATCTCGGCGATGGGGCGGATGTCGTTCTGGTGCGTGCGCGCGGCGCAGTTCGCCTTGATCTTCATCCTTTGGCTGACGATTTCGCGCGCGAGAGCGGTGACGTGTTCGGTCGCGCGCGGCCCGGCTCCGGGCAGACCGAGGTCGAGCGAATTGATGCCCAGATCTTCCATCAGGTGGAGGATTTTGATCTTCTGCTCGATGGAAGGATCGCGCACGGAAGGCGATTGCAGGCCGTCGCGCAGCGTCTCGTCGTTCAGCAGGACGGACCCTGCCGGCCGCAGCGACTGCGGATACAGACGATTCCAATCGTAGATAAGTTCGGAAACGTTCATGTGTGGCGCGGGCGCCCTCGCCCGCGTGGTGTCAGGAAACACTGGCCTCAACAATCATCCTTTGGTGTCGCGGAGGAAGTCCCTCATGGGCTAACAGGCTGCGGAAAAACTCCTTTGCCGAGGAAAGGCGACCACAGGGGCTGAAGCCCGCACTCATTCCAAACGCCTTACGCGGCCCTGAAGGGCCGCTCTTCCACGGTGATGCATACATTCGTGAGTTTTTCCGCAGCCTGCTAAAGCCCGCATCCTTTATGGCCCTGAACGGCACAGCTAAAGCCGTGCCCTCCCAAACGCGATTTTAGAAACCATTTTCCAAGCAGGTGTGCGTGACCCCACTCACGCGCCCGTCTTCTTTTCTTCTTTCGGCGGCACGGTCAGGCCGAAAACCGAAAGCTGGCCCGGCCCGGCGACGTTAATCCCGCGCGCGTCCTCGGGACTGGGCAAGTACAGCGTCTGGCAAAACTCGCAACGATAGACTTCCCGATCGGCGCCCCAGGCTTTTTCCGCGCAGCCGCACTCCTGCTCGAGCACGTCAGCGGTGTAGAACCAACGCTTCAAGTGCCCACCGCAGAATTTGCCCTTGTCGTTCTTCTCGTTGCAGGCGCGCTGGCCCGGCTTCTTGATCTTGACTTTGTGATTGGGAAGCTGCGCGACATCTGCCGCTTGCGTGCTGATCGGTTCACTTGAAGCCACGGAGTTCTCCATCGTGCCAAGCCTGAAAAAAGTTACAGGTTATTGTACCGAGGGTGGTGAGGAAGACCAACATTCTAGTAACCAGGCCGGCAATCAAGCCTTCGGATGAAAATCAATCGAATTCTTTTCGCGGTGCGGCCTGATCCTTGCCTACCCGCCCGGCAGCGATCTCGGCCATAAAGTAGTTTTCACCTTTCATTGGAGCGCCCGCCATGCGCCGCAGCATCGCGATCTGGCCGACGTGGGTGAGCCCGTCGGCAACGGGACCCTGGAACAGTTTTTCAGCCGAGACATTCAGCGGCTTTTCTGACGCTAGGTAGTCGTCGAACTTCTTCAGCGCTGCGAAGAAACGATCACATTCTTTGTCCCAGGCGAGCGGAGTGGAGTTGTTCCACTTCTGCTGGCCTTCTGCAGTGCTAAGTGCCCAGTCCATGAGGTCGCCGATGTGAGCGAGAATCTGGGCGGGCGTGCGAGAGGTTTCGTTGCCGCGATAGTTGGCGAAGGTCGCGGGGGCGTTGCGGACGGCTTTGCCTCCGCGATAGGCGAGCGTGGCCAGGGTGTGGCGCAACAGGGTGCGGGCGTCAGTTATGGATTCAGTTCTCGGTTCTCGGTTCTCAGTTCTCAGCTCTCGGCTCTCAGCTCTCGGCTCTCAGCTCTCGGCTCTCAGCTCTCGGCTCTCAGCTCCGCGTGTTATTGGGGTTACTGAGAACCGAGAACTGGGAACTGAGAACTGCTTCACAGCTTTCTCCGCCAGAGCGCGCCACAGGAGCGCAGCACTGCCCTCATTCTCTCGCGCAGCGGGCGCGCAAAAAGCATGTCGAGGAAGGCTTCCATCTGCGGACGGAATTCGCCGCCATAGCCGAACCACCACGGCTTTTTCATGCGCGGGAGCAGATCCGTATCAAGGTGCTTGACACGCACCATTTCTTCCAGGCCCCAGCGCCCGTGGGTGCGTCCCAGGCCGCTCGACTTCATGCCGCCATGCGGAGCTTCGCTGATGCTGAAGCACGACAGCACATCGTTCACCATCACCGTGCCGGCCTGGATCTGGCGCGCGAGAGCCTCGCCGCGGGCGCGATCGCCGGTCCAGACGCTGGCCGCCAGTCCGTAGTCGGAATCGTTGGCCAGGCGAACAGCTTCGGCATCGTCGCGGAAAAACGCGATGGGCAGCACTGGGCCGAAAGTTTCTTCGCGCATTACGCGCATGCCATGATCCACGTCGGCGAGCACGGTGGGAGCAAAGAAAGTCGGGCCCAACTCACGCAGGCGAGTACCGCCAACCAGCACGCGGGCGCCATGCGCGCGGGCATCTTCCACGTGCGCCTCGACCACTCGCACCTGCAGTTCGCTGATCATGGGGCCGACTTCGGTGGCGGCGTCCATGCCATTCCCCACGCGCAGCTTGCGGGTTTTTTCCGCGCAGGCTTCAACGAACGGCGCATAGAGCTTCTCGTGGACGTAGCAGCGCTCAATGGAAAGGCAGGCCTGACCGGCGTTGACGAACGCGCCCCAGACGGCTGCGCTCGAAGCAACGTCGAGATCGGCATCGTCGAGCACCAGCATGGGATCCTTGCCGCCGAGTTCGAGCACCACCGGCAGCAGGCGCTCGGCCGCGGCCTGCGCGATCTTCCGGCCGGTTCCGACGCTTCCGGTGAAGACCAGCTTGTCAATGTCGCTTTTGACCAGCGCCGCGCCGGTCGCGCCTTCGCCGGGCAGGACCTGGAAAACGTCTTCGGGGACGCCGGCTTCCCGCAACAGCGATTGCAGCTTCACCGCGATCAGCAGCGTAAACTCCGAAGGCTTGAGGACCACCACATTGCCCGCGACCAGCGCCGACATCACCTCGGTGGCAGGAATCGAAAAAGGATAGTTCCAGGGCGAGATGATGCCGATCACGCCGTAGGGTTCGCGCAGAATGCGTCCGGACTTGGCGTTGACAGCGAGATTGCCGTGGGGGAGCTTTTCTTCGCGCAGAAGGGCAAACGCGTTTTCGATCAGGAAACGTGCCGCATCAAGGACGACGAGGACTTCGGTCAGCAACGATTCGACATAAGGCTTGCCGGCTTCCTGCGTGATGTGCCGCGCCACTTCGTTCTTGTGGGTCAGAAGAATTTGCTGGAAGCGGCTCAGAACTTTGATACGGGTGCGGACTCCCCAGGCGTTCCAGTCCGGCTGCGCAGCGCGGGCGCGGGTCACGGCGGCGCGAACTTCGGTGGGTCCGGCGCAGTCCAGTTCACCCAACACTTCGCCGGTCGCCGGGTTGACCGAGGCAATCCGGGAAACAGCGAGTTGGACGTCGGTGGGCATGCGCGCAGGGACAGTTTAGAACAGCAGTTGGCATTTAGCACTTGGCACTTAGCACTTGGCATTTGGCCAGATCAGCTACAGTTCAGCGCTCAGCCCGTGCGCGTCCTTCGGGTGCAGCAGAACAAGTTCGGGGCGACACGATGTGCTGAATGCCAAGTGCCAAGTGCTAAGTGCCAACTGCTGCATACTCGACGTTCACCAGGTACAGCCCGCTGGCCGGAGCTGTGGGTCCGGCGGCGGAGCGGTCGCGGGCGGCGAGCACGCGGCGGAAGCCGTCGGGCGTCAGGGTTCCCTTCCCCACCAGCAGAAATGTGCCGACGAGATTGCGCACCATGTGATGGAGAAATCCGTTGCCGCGCACGGTGTAGGTCAGTTCGTCGCGCTCGCGGGTCCAGGCGGACGAGAAGATGGTCCGGACATTGGTTTCCTGGTTTTCGCTTTGCCCCTGTGATCCTCTGCGTCCTCTGTGGTTAAGGTTTTCGTAGGCGGCCATCCGTTCCACCCGCTCCGGATCTACGGCAGCAAACGACGTGAAATCGTGTTCCCCGATCGCAAGTGCGGCGGCCCCCGCCATGGCGCCTTCGTCCAGAGGGAACGGATAATGCCAGACATAGCGCGCCAGAAACGGCGGGCAAATCGCCCCGCGATACATGCGGTAGCGGTAAGTCTTGGCGCGCGCCGACTTGCGAGCATGGAAATCCGGATCGGCCTCGCTCACTTCGAGCACACGAATCGAAGCCGGCAGGATGTCATTCAATGCCTTGATCCAGTTCTCGGTCGGGATCGGCGAGGCGGTCTGAAACGTGGCCACCTGAGCCAAAGCATGCACGCTGGCATCGGTCCGGCCCGAGCCCTGGGGCAGTACATTTTCTCCGGTCAGCCGTCCAATAGCTGAGGCGAGTGTGCCCTGGATCGTGGTCCGGTCCGGCTGCACCTGCCAACCGGCGAACTCGGAGCCGTCGTAGGAGAGGATCAGTTTGAGATTGCGCACGAGCTTTTCAGAGTCCTCCGGCGCGGGCCGGTCATCCATAAGATTTACAAAGTTTTACGCGTGCCGCCGCTGAAGTGGCCTGGGCGCGTCAGCTATACTATTTCACTTACGAGCAAATGAAACAGCTTGCTTCTTCGGTGGATTGCAAGGAACTCTTGCCGCGCGTTCTACGTATCAAGAAACGTCCTGACAACCTCGTCAGTTCCTCTCAGGCCTGATTGATGGAGATAACACGAATGCAACGCTCTACTCAGTTTTCCGCTTTCCGGCGGGCCGCCGCTCTTTTTGTTGCCGTTCTCATGATTCCTGCCGCGTGGGCGCAGGATGGCTCGCAGATGCCCAATGCGCCGTCAGCGCAGGTGCAGAAGGCGGCGCCCTCGGCGGCGCAGCCGTTTGAGATGAAAGACTATTCCAAACCGCAGGCGCATTTTTCGAATCCAATCGGACCCTACACCCCGCGGACCGTAGCTCCCCCGAACCTCGCCAACACCGGGCGCATGGAGCAGCTCATGCGGGATGGCAAGCTCTACATTTCAATGAATGACGCGGTGGCGTTGGCGCTGGAAAATAATCTGGATATAGCGATTGCGCGCTATAACCTGAACATTGCCGATACCGATATCTGGCGCGCCAAAGCCGGGTCGGCCACGCGCGGCGTGAATACGGGCATTGTGCAAGGCACCCCGGGCGGCACCGGCACCGGCATCGGCAGCACGACCACAGGTGGAGGAGCGGGCGGCACCACGGCGGGTACTGGTGGCGCAGGGGCCGGAACTGCCGGCTTGGTGACGTCCACCTCGGGTGTCGGCGCGGCGGTGCCGTCGTTTGATCCGATACTGACCGGGACGTTTCAACTGGATCAAAACCGTACCCAAATCGTGAACCCGTTCTCCGAACCTTTTAGCAATAGCCATACCACTACTTGGGCCTTTGGGTATCAGCAAGGGTTCCACTGGGGTACCAATCTTTCTGTTGGATTCAATAACACCCGGGGCACCGCGAGTCCGCTCTCGGATTATCAAGCTTTCGCCACGCAGTTCAACTCGAGTCTCCGCGCCACCGTGAGCCAGCCTTTGCTGTCCGGCTTCGGATTTCTACCGAATACGCGCTTCATCAAGATCGCCAAGAACAACCGGGAGATCTCGGACGTCGCCTTCCGCTTGCAAGTGATCACAACGGTCAACCAGATCCAGAATATCTATTGGGATCTCGTCAATGCGTACGAGAATGTAAAGGTGCAACAGGACTCGGTTGCCCTGGCGCAAAAGACCCTGTCGGATAACAAGAAGCAGGTGGAGATCGGGACCCTGGCTCCCATTGAAGTGGTCCGCGCGCAGAGCGTAGTCGCAACCAACCAGCAGTCGCTGATTCTGGCCCAAACCACTCTTCAGTTGCAGCAGTTACTGATGAAGAACGCCCTCAGCCGGACGCTGGTGGATCCAGTGCTGGCAGATGCCGAGGTAATTCCGACCGACACCATGTCGGTTCCTGACAATGAGCCTGTCGTCCCGACGCAGGAATTAGTAAACCAGGCTTTGGCTCATCGGGCCGAACTCGCCGAGTCGCGCATCGATCTCACAAATCGCAACATCAACAGTCGCTCGGCCAAGAACGCTCTCCTGCCGACGCTCAATCTGTTTGCGTACTACCAGGGCACCGGACTGGGTGGTTCACTGAACCCTAACTACATTTGTTTGGATCCGGAAAACCCGATTTGTGGTAACCGGCCACGCCCCAGTGATTCTTACGGCTCCGCATTGAATCAATTGGTCGACTCCACTGCCCCCGACAAGGGTGTGGGGCTGCAACTGACCATCCCATTGCGCAATCGTTCTGCCCAGGCGGACCAGGTGCGCGCGGAACTGGAATATCGCCAGGCCCAGATGCGTTTGCAGCAGCAGGAAAACCAGATCCGCATCGAGGTGCGCCAGGCCCAATTCTCGGTGCAACAGAATCGCGCCTCGGTCGAAGCGGCCCGGGCAGCGGTTCAACTCGGCAAGCAGTCGCTCGACGCGGAACAAAAGAAATACGCGCTCGGTGCTTCGACGACCACGCTCGTCCTGCAAGCGGAGCGCGACCTGACGCAGGTGCAGTCGAACCTGGTTACGGCCAATTCCACGTATGAGAAGTCGCGGGTGGAGCTGGATCGTGTCACCGGAGCCACGCTCGACCGCCTGGGCATCCTGATGGCCGACGCCGAGCGCGGACAGGTGACAAAGATGCCGAGCGTCCCGTATGTGGCGCCGCGGCCCGCCGACGAGCAAACACCGGTGAACCCGCCAGCCCAACCGCAGTAGTCAGTGGCCAGTGGTCAGTGGTCAGGAGGGACGCCGGGCGTTTGCGCCCGGCGTTTTTTCTTTGGCGTCCTTTTGAGGATTGTCATCCTGTCTCTAACGACGGTGTGCGTTGTCAAGACATTTTAGGCAACACTTCACCGTCGGCGCTTGAGGGGTTTGC
>JACQDD010000219.1 GCA_016201265.1 Terriglobales bacterium
CGATCTGCGGCGGGAAGCCATGGCCTGGGGCGGGAGAATGAACCGGGATCGGGTCACCATCAACTGGCGCTTTACCCGCAGAAAGGCACGCTTGAAGTTCGGTTATCGAAGAAACAACATTACACGGTCACGGTACTAGGAGAACCGGGAATATGTAGTCACGCTCCTCCGGGCCCGCCTTTAGTGCACCGATGGCATAGATGTCGAGTTCGCGTGACTTCCCAGATTCCGGGTCCGGATATGCTTCGTTGGCTTCGACGTAATACGCCTTCTGTCGAAGAAGGTCCTCAATACGGTGTTCAAGCAGATAGCCGGACCTGAGCAGAGCGTCCTTAGTCTCTTCTAGCGATATTTTCTTCATCCCTTCGGTATCCTAACTCCTGCGAGCGGGTGCACCTTCCTCGGGCGGATTCCTAGATCGACGGCCCTTAGCAGCCAGCCGATCCTATGCTCCGGGCCAAGGTGCGTCGGGGTCGAAGCTCCTTCGAATCGCCAGGACGACTTCGCGCATTCGGGTGTTCGACAATACCCGTCGTTCCCGGCTTATCAGGCCTTGTTTGGGCAGGGTCTGGATGAAGTGACCTTTGACGTAGGAGGGTCCTGGCAGACCACTTTCGCCGGCAGGCAACGCGACTACTGTCGCACTTTCGGGCCCTCGGCTACTCAGAGGAACGACGATAACGGTGTCCCTCCGTTCGCTCAGATTTCTCGCATCCAAAGAAACGACGAGCACCCAGTGGCGAACCGGCGGATTGCCTAGGTTCGCTGTCCATATCTCACCTCGCCGAGGTAAAGGACTAGCGATCAAAGTCAATTCCCGTGACGCTCTGGGAGAGCGCCGACTCCAAAGCTTTTTCCTCGGCGTCCTCTTCCTCTGTGAGATTGGCAAAGTATGCAGCCGTGTCGCGCTCCAGTCGCTCGCGGTTCTCGAAGGTCAGCAGCCGTTCGATCGCTAAGTCAATGGCCTCGGCGAGATTCGGGACCTCGCCCTTTTCGATGAGCCGCTCCAGATACGCGAGGGCCGTGGGCGAGATTGTGGTCGAGATCTTCTGACGTGTCAGACGTGCAACTGTGCTCATGCGCTATCCCCCGATCAGAGGACAGTATGGCATATATTTGTCTGAAAATTATAGGATATAATGTCTGACTAAAATCTGCCATTATTATCAATGACATACAGTAGGTCTCGGATTACACCCTCAGCTCCACCACTGTGGCACCGCCTCCGCCTTCGTTCTGTGGCGGTTCCGTCACCGTGGCCACGTGCGGGTGCTTCTGCAAGTATTGCCGCAGGGCTTTGCGCAGGATGCCCATGCCGCTGCCGTGGACGATTCTCACTTTCGGCATGCCGGCCAGAAACGCGCGGTCTACGAACTTTTCGACTTCGCGGGTGGCGTCGTCGACGTTTTGGCCGATGACGTTGATTTCGGTCGGCATCTTCAGGTCGCTGACGTCGCTTTCGAGCGAGACGTTGATGCCGCGGGCGCGCGCGGCTTTCACGGGCGAGTCGGAGACGCGGGCGATCACCTCGGCGATATCTTCGCGGGCAATGCGCATCTTCATCGAGCCAATCTCGACTTCGAAGTGGTTTTCGTCAATCTTCTTCTTGACTACTCCCGCGCGGCCCATGGACTTGAGCTTTACCGTGTCACCTTCGGCAACGTGTTTGACTAGCGTGGGTTGGGCGTGGGGATCGTCGCGGTCGGAGCCGGTGGCGTGTGCTACTACGGTCGAATCGAACCGCTCGCGGAATTCGCGCCGCAGTTTGGCGATGCGGCGTTCGGCGTCTTTGGAGAGCTTCTGCGCGGCGGCACGATCCTGCACAGCGTTTACTGCTTCGCGCGCGTGGTACTCGAAGTCGCGGAAGAGCGTTTCTAGTTTCTTCTCCATTTCGCGGATTTTGGCCTGCTGCTCTTTGCGTCCTTCAGCGGCTAGCTGCTGCTTCTCGCGCTCGAGTTCTTTCTCGCGGGCTTGCAGCTTTGCTCGCAGGGTATCGGCTTCGCGCAACTCGGCGTGTAAGCGGTCGAGAAACTTGCCAACGTCCTGCGTCTGCGTGCTCAGCCGTCCGCGGGCAGACGTGATGATCTCGGGATTCAGCCCCAGGCGCTGTGCGATGTTGATGCCGGCCGAGGCGCCGGGAACGCCGATCTTCAGCTCGTAAGTTGGCTGGAGCGTAGTCTCGTTGAAGCCGACGGCGGCGTTGATCACGCCGGTGGTGTTCGCGCCATAAACTTTGAGCGACGTATGGTGCGTCGAGATCACGCTCATGCAGCCGATCTTGCGGAAGTGCTCGGCGATGGCAACCGCGAGCGCGGCGCCTTCTTCGGGATCGGTGGAGGAGCCGAGTTCGTCGAGCAGCACGAGCGATTGCGGTGTGGCGGTGCGAGAGATGAAGTCGATGTTGGTGACGTGCGCGGAAAACGTGGATAGATTCTGCTCGATGGATTGATAGTCGCCGATGTCGGCGAGGATGACGTCGAAGACGGGCATCTCGGCACGGTCCGCAGGCACAGGGATGCCGGACTGGGCCATTAGGGCGAGCAGGCCGAGCGTCTTCAGCGTAACGGTTTTGCCGCCGGTGTTCGGTCCGGTGATGACTAGCTGGCGGCGGTCGCCTTCGAGTTCCACGGATACGGGGACGATTGCTGCGTTTTTCAGTTTGAGGTTGCGTTCGAGCAGGGGATGGCGCGCGCGGTGCAGAATGAGGCGGGAGACCTCGGGGGCTAAAGCCCCCTCTTTTCCTTGCGGCTGATTTGCGGGGCTGAAGCCCTGCTCCACCCGGGAGGCCTTCTCCACCCGGGACTCCTGCTCCACCCTCTGGCGAGCTTCGCTCGCCATGGACGGGCGAGGGCGCCCGTCCCCACACAGGCTAACCGCCACGCAGTTGTAGTCTTCGGCAAAGCGCGCCTTAGCGAACTGGAGTTCCAGTTCGGCGAGAATCTCGGCGGCGGCGAGAATTGCGTCGGCGTTCTCGCCAATACGGCGCGTCATCTCCAGCAGGATGCGATGAACTTCCGCCAGTTCTTCATCGAGCAGGCGAACCAGTTCATTGTTCTGCTCGATGGTTTCGAGCGGCTCGACGAAAACCGTCTGTCCGCTGGAACTCGCGCCATGCACCACGCCCTGCACGCGGCGTTTCTGCTCGACTTTCACCGGGATGACGAAGCGCTCGCCGCGGATGGTGACCAGCTCGTCTTGCACCGCGCCTCCCTCGGCGAGGCGGCGCAGGTAGCCGCGCAGCGATTCCTGGATCAGCCGCTTTTGTTTTTCGATCTCGCGCCGAATGCGGCTCAGCTCCGGCGAGGCGCGGTCGTCGAGCGTGCCGTCGGGCAGGATCTTGTTGCGGAAGGAGCGCAGGAAATCGGTGAAATCCTGGATTCCCGCTGAGAGCGCCGCGACCGCTGTCCACTCCGAGCGCATCGCCGCCGGAGGTTGGCGCACAATCTCGCGCCATTCCGAGGCGCGATCAGCGACGAGGACGATGTCCCGAATCTCGCCGGTTTCCAGCGTCGCTCCCGAAATCTGCGACCTCTCCAGCAGTTTCGCTACTTCCGGCAGTCCGGCGAACTCGAACCGTCCACCAACACGGCGGAATTCACGAATCTCGGTCGTGAGCTGCTGCTGCGTGTCGATCCACGCTCGGTCGAGCGAAGGCTGGAGCCCGGCGATCCGCCGCCGGCCCAGCGGTGACGACGCGTACCCCTCCAGCAGCTCGCGCAGCGTCTCGAATTCGAGCAGGCGCGCGCTGGTGTGGGTCATCGGGCTGGGCACAAAGGGCATGCGCTTTGATGGTACAACGGGGATGGAGAAGTTTGACCAGCCGGGGTCGTTCTGACCTCCAAGCGCCCCAGAACTCATCGTTGACAGCCCTTTTCGGGCCGGGTACTCTCAACCGACGTGAGTTGGCAGAGCGGCTTCCCCAAGCGAACACAGCCTGCCCAGGATCAAGTCCCAGAGACCATCATCCCGAGGTTTCTCGTAATGAGCATTCATTCCGTTCGAAGCCATGCGCTGTTCGTGGTCGCCACCTTTGCGGTATGTCTTGCGTCGGCATCTTTTGCGCCGGCCCAGGTTGGTCTTACTCAACTCAGTGAAGATACTTTCACCAACAATTCCAGCCAGCACATGACGGAAGTCGAGCCCGGGGCTTTCACCTGGGGCTCGACCATTGTGACGGCGTTCCAGGTGGGACGAATCTTTAGCGGAGGCGGCGCCGATATTGGCTTTGCGACCTCGACCAATGGCGGCCAGACCTGGACCAACGGCTATCTTCCGGGGATTACGATTTTTCAGGGGAACGGGACCTACCAGGCGGCGAGCGACGCCGCCGTGGCCTACGACGCTTTGCACGGAGTCTGGCTCATCTCCACACTGCCGATCGGGAATGGCACCGCGGTCGCGGTCAGCCGCTCGACGGACGGCATCAACTGGAGTAATCCCTTCTTTGTGACCAAGGCGGGCGGACCGGACAAGAACTGGATCGTGTGCGACAACACTCCCACCAGTTCGTTCTACGGACATTGCTATTCCGAGTGGGACAGCACCAACTCCGGGGACCTGATCCAGATGAGCACTTCGACCGATGGAGGGATCACCTGGAGCCCCGCGGTTACGACGCAGGGACAGGATTTCGGGATCGGCGGGCTGCCGCTGGTGAAACCGAACGGGAAGGTCATCGTGCCGATCCTTGGGTTTGGGGGATTCGTGATGGCATTTTCCTCGACCAACGGTGGCCAAACCTGGACCAAGGCGGTGAATGTCGGAGCGTTCATCAATCATTATGAAGCCGGCGATATCCGCAGCGCGGGTTTGCCCTCGGCGGCGGCCGACGCGAAGGGAAAGGTCTACGTGGCGTGGCCGGATTGCCGCTTCCGCACCGGCTGCTCCTCGAATGACATTGTTTTCAGCAAGTCGGGAAACGGCACGACGTGGAGTGTGGTCAAGCGCGTGCCCATCGATCCGGTCACGAGCACGGTGGACCACTTCATCACCGGGATGGCGATTGAGCCGGGCACCCTGGGTACGACCGCCCACGTGGGATTGGTCTACTACTATTATCCAGTTTCGAATTGCGGGAACAATTGCTCCCTCTTCGCGGGATTCATCCAGTCCTCCAGTGGCGGCGCCAAGTGGAGCCCGGCGCAGACTCTAGGTGGTCCCATGAGCCTTACCTGGTTGCCGGACACGTTCTCGGGACGCATGGTGGCCGACTACATCGCAGTGGGATTTGGGGGCGGGAAGGCGTTTCCCATCTTCGCCCTGGCCCAGGCCCCGACTGGTTCCCTCTTCCATCAGGCGATCTACACGACGGCTGCGGGCCTGGGGCCAGAGGCGCCGGAGCTTGAGGTGCTCAGTTCCGCCGCCGACCGGCCGGTACCGAATGCCAAGTCGG
The DNA here is from genome assembly GCA_016201265.1 of Terriglobales bacterium. GTDB lineage: Bacteria > Acidobacteriota > Terriglobia > Terriglobales > Acidobacteriaceae > Acidiflorens. Next base: position 5,393 of record JACQDD010000219.1, read on the forward strand.
ACCACGTGATGCGAGTCTTCGTGGACAACGAGATTCCGGCAGGCGGGCCGCCGGAGAGCGAGTAAGGGTCGCTCTTGAACGGCGTTCTCCGGAAGTAGGGGTCCTTCGACTCCGCACAGGATGACACTAGAAGGTTTTCTTCGAATCGAGAAGAATCGTAACCGGGCCTTCGTTGACCAATTCCACCTGCATCATTTCCTGAAAGCGTCCGGTTTCACAGCGCAGGCCGGCGGCTCGGATTTTTTCCACGAAATATTCGTAGAGTTCTCGCGCCGGTTGCGGCGGGGCGGCGTCGTCGAAGGACGGGCGTTTGCCGCGGCGGATGTCGCCGTAAAGCGTGAATTGCGACACCACCAGCACCGCACCGCCGAAATCGGCGACTGAGAGATTCATCTTGCCGTCAGGATCCTCGAAAATGCGCAGGCCGATGGTCTTGTCGGCGAGGTAGTCGGCGTCGGCGCGGGTATCACCTGCTCCCACTCCGAGCAGCACGAGCAGGCCGGGGCCGATTTCGCCCGTGACTTCGCCTTTGACGGTGACCTTGGCACGGCTGACACGCTGGATTACAGCCCGCATTATCGGCTGGCCTCACTGAGCAGCGTTTCGTGTCCGGCGAGCGCCTGCCAGCGTCCGTCGCGATAAGTGAAGACGTCGGTGAATCGAACGCGGGCAACAACCTTGCCCGATGGATCAACGACTTCGTTTAAGCCGCGCACGAAGCCCATGCTTCCTTCAACGTGCGCGCGCATTTCCGTGAGGCGGTTCGATCCAGGCTTTCGGTGCGGAATGTGGGAGAGCATCTGGCTGCGGGTGTGGAGAGAGCCGTCCACGTCGGTCTCTTCGAATTCGTCGGCTACCATGCAAGCGACGGTGTCGGCATCGAGGCGGCTGAGAGCTTTTGCCCAGTTTTGTTCCAGTTCAAGCAGAGCAGCTTCGGTCTTGGGTTGATTCTTCGGACAGGCGGCGGCGAGGGCGGAGAGGGAAAAGAGAAACAGGAGAAGGACAATCAGGGTTTTCACGCTCAAATCGTCACATGAGTCGCACGCGCGGGCAAGAGGCGACGGGAGACAAAACGATTACCGCAGAGGGCACAGGGGAACACAGGGAGACGCCTTTATCCGCGGAGATGGGTATCTGCTTCACTCACCAAACCCCTACAGATTGTGGTTTCGGGTTGGTTTTAACTCCGGGGTGAAGGATCCGAGCCAGGGGAACGGGCTCGGCTACCAACGCTTGCTGCACGAGGCGGAAGAAGAGCTTGCC
>JACQDD010000018.1 GCA_016201265.1 Terriglobales bacterium
TGCAGCAAGCGTTGGTAGCCGAGCCCGTTCCCCTGGCTCGGATCCTTCACCCCGGAGTTAAAACCAACCCGAAACCACAATCTGTAGGGGTTTGGTGAGTGAAGCAGATACCCATCTGCTTAGAAAAGGAGCCTGGGAACCGATACCAATCGGCGGGAGAGATGGTCGTGGACCTCCGCCGGTCGGCCTCCCTCACCTCCTTGACGCGTTTTTTGCCCCCGACACGGCGTTCGCGTAAACGATTATGGGTCCTCGCTGCGCTGCTTGTCGTCGTGGCACTTTTCGGCCTGATTCTCCGACTCAGTCCCCGGAACAGGGGTAACCGGTTCTGGGGCCGTAGTGTTGCTTCGACTAATACGGTGGCGGTCCTTCCCTTCCAGAACATGGGCCGGAGCAAAGATGCCGATTTTCTGCGTTTTGCAATCCCCGACGAAGTTGTAACCAGCCTGAGCTACTTTCCGTCGGTAGTGGTGCGGCCTTTCTCGGTGACGCGGAAGTACGTTGAGCCGGATGCGGATCCGGAGCGCATAGGTCGCGAGCTCCATGCAGTCATCATGATCACTGGGCAATTTCTGCAGGAAGGGGACCGGCTGACGATCACCGTGGACATGGTCGAGGCCGAAGGCAATCGTCTCCTGGTGCGGGGGACTGTAAGTGTTCCCGCTCAAGATCTCATCGCCATGCGAGCCGAAACCATATCTCTGACCCGGAAACGGCTGCTGCCGATTCTAAACGCATCGGCACCGGCTGCTTCTCCCGCCACTGAGCCCAAGAACCGAGAAGCGTATGATCTCTTCCTGCGTAGTGCCGCGCTGTCTCGCGATCCCTTGCCCAACAAACAAAGCGTCTTGCTGCTGGAGCGAGCCGTCGCACTTGATCCGGGCTACGCACCCGCCTGGGCCGCCCTGGGCCGGCGCTACTACACCAGTTTCACGTGGGCGGGAAGCGAGGCGGAGTTTCTGCGCAGTCGTCAGGCCTATAAGCAGGCCCTCCGCTTGGATCCGAATTTGGTCGAGGCAGCCGCCGACGTTGTGACCCAACGCGCGGAGATTGGCGATCTCAACGCAGCCTACGAGGAAGGCGTGGCCTTGGCAAAGCGACGCCCCGACAGCGCCGCGGCCCACTTCGCTTTGAGCTATGTCCTGCGCTATGGTGGCCTGTTAGAAGAGTCGGCGCAGGAATGCGACCTGGGCCGCGCCCTGGACCCAAGCTTTTACAATTGTGCGCTTACGTTTATAGAGCTGTGAAGATACGACCGCGCCCAGGATTTTGGGGGCTTCGAGACCTTTCAAGCCTGGGCCGTGCCTCTTCGCCAGGGAAAAGCTGAAGAAGCCATCCGAACCATGCCCCAGGACTGGACCGTGCGCCGCTTCCTGGAGGCTTGTGTTCAACGCCGCCCGCAGCCGGAAATCAGCGTGCTCGCCGATACCGTGAGCCGCGAGAGAATGGGAAGTCATGATCCCGAAAGGAAGTACACGGGCGCCGGTTACCTGGCCTTCTGCGAACAACGCGAGTCCGCGTTGCGCCTGCTGCGCGCCAGCGTCGAGGGGAATTACTGCGCTTACCCGGCCATGGATACCGATCCCTTATTCGCCCACCTGCGCGAGGACTCGGAGTTCGGGAAGATCCGTTCTGCGGCGATCGAATGTCGCAATCGCTTCCTGGCACGCCGCAGCAACTGACGCGAAGAGCAGTGGGGAAACGGGAACTGGGCTCAGGACGCCCTCTCAAGCGCCGCAGCACTTCTTGTATTTCTTGCCGCTGCCGCAGGGACAGGGGTCGTTGCGGCCGATTTTTTCTCCGGAGCGGACGACTTGCTGAACAGTCTGCATGTCGCCGGCGCCGGCCATGCGGGCCTGTTCCAGTTCGCGCTTCTTCTTGCGCTGGAAGGCTTCTTCGATGTCGTCCACCGAGGTCGCGATCTGGCGGGGTGGGCGATGGTTGCCGCCGCCTCGTCCGCCGGTGATGAGCGACGGTACGCCAGCTTCGAGCCCCTCGCCAGTCGGGCCTTCGGGTCCGCCGCCCGGCATGGCACCGAGATCCGGCGGGCGCTCCAGGATTTGCATCAGGTAGAGGATTCGGACCGTCTCCTCCTGGAAGCGTTGCATCATCTCCTCGAACATGTCGAAGGACTCGCGCTTGTACTCGACCAGGGGATCGTGCTGTCCGTAGCCGCGCAGGCCGATGCCTTCTTTCAGGTGGTCCATGCTGAGGAGGTGGTCTTTCCACTGCGCGTCAATCACGCTGAGCATGATGGTACGTTCGTGGTAGCGCATGGCTTCGGCGCCGATGAGCTTCTCTTTGGCGTCGTAGCGCTCTTTGAGCTTGTCGAAGATGGCGTCGCCCAGTTCCTGGCGATTCAGCGCATCCGGCTTTACGCCCTCGGCATAGATGTCCACGCCGAAGCGGGTAAAGACCGTTTCCTTCAGACCTTTGAGGTCCCAGTCGTCCACGTGGGCCTTGGACGGGCAGAATTGCTCGAGAAGATCGCCGAGAATGCCGGAGACGTAGTCTTCGATGATGAGGTCTTTCTGGTCCAAGCCTTCGAGCAAGCGCCGGCGCAGGCCATAGACGGCGACGCGCTGCTTGTTCATGACGTCGTCGTACTCGAGCAGGTGCTTGCGGGATTCGAAGTTCTGGCCTTCGACAGCCTTCTGCGCGGCTTCGATGCGGCGCGTGATCATGCGCGATTCGATGGGAACGCCTTCTTCCATGCCCAGGCGCTGAAGCAGGTTTGAGACCCACTCCTTGGCGAAGATGCGCATGAGGTCGTCTTCGAGCGAGAGGTAGAAACGGGAAGAACCGGGATCGCCCTGGCGGCCGGCGCGTCCGCGAAGCTGATTGTCGATGCGGCGGGCTTCGTGACGCTCGGTGCCGAAGATGTGCAGGCCGCCTACGCTGGTGACATCGTTGTGGTCGCGGTCGGTGTCGGCTTTGTAGCGCGTGAAGATTTCGTTCCACTGATCGGTGGGCACGACGTACTCGTTGCCGGCGTAGTACCAGAGAGTGCGGTTGGAGTCGTCAACATCGGCTCCGACTTTGCCTTGCGCGGCACGAATCGGCTGGGCGATTCCCTTCTTCACGCATTCCTGCTTGGCCATGAATTCGGGGTTGCCGCCGAGCAAAATGTCGGTGCCGCGGCCAGCCATGTTGGTGGCGATGGTGACCATGCCTTTGCGTCCGGCCTGGGCCACGATTTCGGCTTCGCGCTCGTGATACTTGGCGTTCAGGACGACGTGCTTGATTCCCTTTTTCTTGAGCAGGTCGGAGAGACGCTCGGATTTTTCGATCGAGGTGGTGCCGACAAGAACGGGCTGACCGGTTTCGTTCAACCTATGGATTTCGTCGGCTGCGGCGAAATACTTTTCCTTCTCGGTGCGATAGACGATATCTGCATTCTCTTTACGCAGCAGCGTGCGGTTCGTCGGAATGACCGTCACTTCCAGCCGGTAAATCTTGTCGAATTCGGGGGCTTCGGTTTCCGCGGTACCGGTCATGCCGGCCAGCTTCTTGTACATGCGGAAATAGTTCTGGAAGGTGATGGTGGCGAGGGTCTGGTTCTCGCGCTCGATTTTGACGTTCTCTTTGGCCTCGATGGCCTGGTGCAGGCCGTCGGACCAGCGGCGGCCGGGCATAAGGCGGCCGGTGAATTCGTCGACGATGAGGACTTCGCCGTCTTTCACCACGTACTCGACATCTTTGCGGTAGAGCGCGTGCGCTTTGATCGCGGTATCGACGTGGTGCTTGAGCGCCCAGTTTTCCGGGTCGGCGATGTTGCCGATGCCGAGCAGCTTTTCAACCTTCTCCCAACCCTCGTCGGTGACGGTGATGTTGCGATGTTTTTCGTCCACGACGAAGTCGCCGGTGAGTATCTTGGGCTCACCAGGCGCGGTGTCAATCTCTTCGCCTTTCTCCAGCTTGGGGATGATGCGGTTGACCTTGTAGTACTTGTCGGTGGACTCCTCGCTGGCGCCGGAAATGATGAGCGGGGTGCGGGCTTCGTCGATGAGGATGGAGTCCACTTCGTCCACGATGGCGAAATTGTGCATGCGCTGCACGCAGTCGCGCAGGTCGAACTTCATGTTGTCGCGGAGATAGTCGAAACCGAATTCGTTATTGGTGCCGTAAGTGACGTCGGCAGCGTATGCTTCGCGGCGCTCTTCGTCGTCGAGTTCGTGGACGATGACGCCGACGCTCAGGCCGAGAAACTTGTAGAGCTTGCCCATCCATTCCGAGTCGCGCTTGGCGAGGTAGTCGTTGACGGTGACCACGTGAACGCCGCGGCCGCTGAGCGCGTTGAGGTAAACGGGAAGCGTTGCGACCAGCGTCTTGCCTTCGCCGGTCTTCATTTCGGAGATTTTGCCTTCGTGCAGCACCATGCCGCCGATCAGCTGCACGTCAAAATGGCGCATGTTGAGGACGCGGCGTCCAGCTTCGCGGACGATGGCGAAAGCCTCGACCAGAAGTTCGTCGAGAACTTCGTTCAGCGCCTGATTGCGCTCGGTATCGATTTGCTTCTGGCGGTCGGAGTCGGCGTCGGGTTCGTCGGGGATATGGCTGAGACGCTCCTGAACGCGGGCGCGAAATTCCTCGGTCCTGGCGCGCAGCTGGTCGTCGGAGAGCTTCTGCATCTCCGGTTCAAGCGCATTGATGGCCTCAACGCGAGGCAGCATGCGCTTGATTTCGCGCTCGTTCCTGGTGCCGAAAACCTTGCCTAGCAGGGTGTTGATCAAAAGCGAAATCCTTCAGAGGGACACTGGCCCCAGAGTATGACTTAGAGCCTAGCACATTAGATGCTAAGGGCATCGGGGAGGACGGAGAGACCGGGGAAAGCGTTCGTCCCTGTGTTACAGGAACGGATTCTCGACCGCCAGATCGCCGAAGCGACGGCCATGCTGCAGGTCCTCGCTGTAGAGAATCTCACAGCGCCCCTGGATTGCAGCCGCGACGATGAGAGAGTCGTACCACGAGAGCCGGTTCGCACTCTGCAGCCGGAGCGCTTCCAGAAACAGCCCAGTCGACGACGGAATTCTCATCATCGGCAGCAAGATTTTGAAAAAATACAACTCCAGCTCAGTCACCGTCATCGTGGCCCTGAACTGCCGCAGGCTGACGTTCATAAATTCCTGCACAACCTGGTAACTGATAATACCCAGTCCCGAAGTCACTCCGCGCGTGACCAATGACTCGGCTACTTGTGCTTTTCGCGGCTCGACCGGATCGAGCGAATAGACGAAGATGTTGGTGTCGAGGAAGTATCTATCGCTCATTCATCTGGTCACGCGTAAACTTGCGCCCCGCGTTCACATGGCGGAGGCTGTTGTAAAGCTCTTTGACCTCGGCGACGCTCACGCGACGGGATCCGTACTGAATAAGCCATTCCCGGAAAGCATCGATAAGAGCCCTGTGCTCGCTGCGGGCAACTTCTCGGGCACGTTCAATGGCAGCCTCGTCAGCACTAAAGGTAATGTTCTTTTGCACGAGGATAGTGTACACGAGATTCGTGCAATCACGCAATCTCTTTGCTCGATGGCTTCGATTATCCAGACGAAATTGTTGCAACTTGCAATAATTTTGTCGCCCATTTTACCGGAAAAATACGATTTCCACAGGCTTCAGAGTGAGTGATTACACTATTGGTGTACTTGCACGAAAATCGCAGTCCCGAGAAACCTACGTATGAAAAAGACCGGCAAGTCTCTCGCTAGCTTCTACCAGATTGGTGTGCGAAGCGCCTACTATCACAACGATGGAAACTGGTATTGGAACTTGAAGCAGTTTCCCGGAGCTTACTTCGAAGCTCAAGGATGTGTTGTGTTTGAGACGGACAAAGACTACCGCGAGTGCGTATACCTTAGCATCGGCCCCAGAAATACCGGCGTTCGCAACAAGAACGTGGGTATGGGGATTTCGGACATACCGGGATATAGAAAACTCGATCCTCCGCCCATGTCTGTGTGAAGCGAACTGATCCACACTGGCCTGGCTGTGGCTGCTCCACCGCACTGGATTGGCTTCGGCTGCCCTTCCCTGTATCATTTCGCCCTTACCGACCATGCCTACCTTCTACGAGCGGTTCCAGGAATCGGCCCGGCAGTTTCCCAACAATGTAGCGCTGGAGATTCAGCGGCAGGAGCGGGTTGAGAGCCTTACCTTCGCCCAGCTTCAGGGTATGGCGGAGAGCGTCGGGCGCTGGCTGGCAGGACGGGTGGAACGGGATGCCCGGGTTGCGATCCTGGCGGCGAACCATCCGCGGTGGGTAGCGGCTTATCTGGGGATCATCTGCGCGGGCCGGGTGGCGGTGCCGCTTGACACGGCTTTCCACGCTGACCAGGTTAGGAAACTGCTGAAGGACAGTGGGGCGTCCGTGTTGTTCTGCGACGCGAAACATCTGGCCTTGGCGCAGGAGGCGGTGGAAGGATTGGCGGTGGGCCTGGTGATGACCTCGGCCGCGGATGAACAAGCGGGGCTAGCTAATGCAACGAATCCCACTCAGGGTGGAGGCCGCAGGCTCGCGGGTGATCTGGATTCGATCTTCGCGGCGGGCTCGGAGGGGTTCAAGCCGGTGGTCCCTGCGGAAGCTGACCTGGCGGCGCTGCTCTACACCTCCGGCACGACCGCCGACCCCAAGGGCGTGATGCTGACCCATGCCAACCTGGTGGGCGAAGCGAATTCGGTCTTCGGCGCGGTCACGATCGGTCCCAGCGACGCGCTGCTGGGAATTCTTCCGATGTTCCACGTGCTGGCCCAGATGGCGAATCTGTTCCTGCCCCTTTTCAATGGCTCGCGAGTCGTCTACCTGGAGACGTTGAACACGACCGAACTGGTGCGCGCCCTGCAAGAACGGGGCATCACAGTTTTTGTGGTGGTTCCGCAGTTCTTCTACCTGATCCACGAGCGCATCTTCAAAGAACTGAATAAGCGAGGAAAGTTCACGGTCTCGCTGGTGCGTGCGCTCATGGGGCTGAACCGGTTGCTGCGCAGGTTCGGGATCAATGCGGGCAAGGCGCTCTTTGGAAAGATTCACGCCACGTTTGGTAAGCGCATGCGCTACCTGGTGACGGGCGGCTCGCGCTTTGATACGGCGGTCGCGCGCGATTTCTATTCCTTCGGAATTGACGTGCTGAATGCGTACGGGCTGACAGAGACCTCTGGAGGCGCGTTCGTCAATCGTCCGGGAAAAATGGTGATGGGATCAGTGGGACCCCCGTTGCCCGGAGTTGAAGCGAAGATCATTGATCCGGAACCGGTGGAAGAAGGCGGTCCGGCGGCCGGGGAGATCGCGCTGCGCGGAGCGATCGTGATGAAGGGTTACTGGAATCGTCCCGACGCCACCGCTGAAGTGTTGCGCGACGGCTGGCTCTACACCGGCGACCTGGGCTACTTCGATTCCGGCGGGAATCTGTTCATCACCGGGCGGCGCAAGGAAGTGATCGTGCTGGCCAACGGCAAGAACGTGTATCCCGAGGAGATTGAGGTTCACTACCAGAAATCGCCGTTTATCAAGGAAATCTGCGTGATGGCGCTGGAGGCGCGGCCGGGGGATCCGACGTCGGAGCGGCTGTACGGCGTGATCGTGCCGAACTTCGAGGTGCTGCGCGAACGCAAGATCGTGAACTTGAAAGAGGCGATTCGTTTTGACATCGAGGGCTTGGCGCACAAGATCGCCTCGACCAAACGGCTGGGGAGCTACGAAATCTGGCAGGAAGACCTGCCGCGCACGACGACGCGCAAGCTGAAGCGCTTTCAGATCGAAAAGAAAGTGCGCGACCTGCAAAAGAGAGGCGGGCCGGGCGAAGCGGAGGTCGGCACAGAAAAACCGATTACGGACGAGGAGAAGGCCTGGCTTGAACGCGACGACGTAAAGCGGGCGCTGGAAGTTGTGCGAGAGTCGGCGCGGAACAAGCTCGGGGAAATCCGCCCTGGCCATAACCTGGAGCTCGATCTGGGCCTTGACTCGATGCAGCGGGTCGAGCTGCTCACCGCGCTCGAACAGCAACTCGGCGGCGACGTGCCCGAGGCGCAACTGGCGGAAATCTACACGGTGCGCGACCTGATGGACGCGGTTCTGGAGAGCGCGGGCCGGGGCGAGGGCGGCGCCAAAGCGGCGGCGCCGGCGTGGTCCACGATTCTCGCGGAGCCGGTGACCGATCCCGAGGTCCTGGGGCTGGCACGTCAGCAGCCTTTGGCGGAACTCTTTTTCTTCCTGCTGGGACGGTTCCTCTATCTGGTTGGGCTTGATCTTTATCACTTGAAGGTGCGGGGCCTGGAGAATCTGCCGGAGAGGGGGCCCTACCTGCTGTGCTCGAACCACCAGAGTTATTTTGACCCGATAGCGATGGGGGCTGCGTTGCCGTGGCGCCTTTTCCGCGGCACGTTCGCACTGGGCACGAGCGACATTTTTGGCCAGGGATTCATGCGGCGGCTGGCACGGTGGATTCGCGTCGTCGTGCTCGATCCCGATGCCAACCTTATCCCCGCGATGCGCGCCGGCGCCTACGGCCTACGGCAGGGGCGGGTGCTGGTGCTCTACCCGGAAGGCGAACGTTCGGACACGGGCAAGCCGAGGGTGTTCCGCAAAGGCGCGGCGATTCTTTCCATTCACGAGCAGGCACCGATTGTGCCGGTCGCAATTGAAGGTTTTTATGAGGCCTGGCCGCGGCATCAGAAGTTTCCCAAGCTCGCGAATCTGCGGCTGGTGTTCGGCAAACCGATTGTGCCGCCGCCGGTCAGCGAGGCCAGTGAAGCGGCCTATGACAGATTAACGGCGGAGCTGAAAGCGCGCGTGGTTGGGATGTGGGAGGAGTTGCGGGGAAAAGGTAGTTCTCCGGCGGTTTAGATCGCCTTACCTCAATGGCTGAAACCCGCAATTAGGAAGAGCGCTGATCGCGGCGCTGAAGGCTGCGCCACCCAACGGCAAGAAATCCTAGGGCAAGGAATGCGGGATAAGGAAATCTTCAGAAGGATTACGCGCCGGCGCTGGCGCCCCTTGCGCTTTCCCCGCACACCTTGACGAAAGCGTCGACGACGCCGCTGTGGAATTTTTCGCCGGAGGCCGACAAAATCACGCCTTCGGCCTCCTGTGGCGAGACGGCTTTGCCCTCGGCGCCGTGGGTCAGGCGCTGATAGGTATCGGCCACGGCGAGAATGTGCGCCTCAATGGGTACGTTGACGGCGCGCGCACCCTGCTCCAGCAAGATCTGCTGCGCCACGATGATGGGCAGCACACGGCGGAGGCGTCCGCCCATGGTCTGCGCCCGCTCCCCCGGCTTTTTCTGCCCTTTCCGAAGGCTGGCGATGACCTCGGCACGGGTCACGTTGGCCGCCTTGTAGAGGATGTCGTTGCTGATGCCGAGCTTGCTCAGATCGCGCAAAAGAGCGGCCGAGCGCACGCACTCGATGCGGTCAGAACCGAGATCCATTGCCTCGGCAATCTTGGTGGCGAGCAGAGCAACGCGGCAGGAATCGTCCTCGCTGTATTTGTCGCTAGCCAGGAAGTGCTGCAAAACGACCAGCAAGCTGCCGAAGCTCTCGCGAATATCGGCGGTCATGGCCAGCTTGCGCTCGTAGAGCGTACCCATAGCGTAGCTGGTTACGGTCAGCATACCGGCCCAGATGGCGAAATTGAAGAAGCGCTCACCCGGGAGTATCAGGGTGCGATGGGCGGGAAGCAGGTTGTTGACAAAATTGAGCAGGATAACCAGAAACACGCTGGCAAACGCGGTCAAAGTCGCGTGGCGGCGTCCGAAGAAATAGGCCGAGTAGAGCGTAGGCAAGAAGTAGAAACAGAGCGCCATGGGCAATGAGTCGGCGAAGAATTGCAGCGTCGCAGCGATCAGGAACAGCGACAGCAGCAGCAGGAGTTCCTTGGTGACTTTACTCATAATTAGGCCTTAGCCGCATGCCACGCGGCCAGCCGCACAACGATCCTCGCGGCCGCAGCGCACGGAAGTAACAGACACGTCTCCCGTCACTGATTGAATGCTGAGGCAAGTTGGGGCGGGAACAAAATTACCGAGGTAATGAGGACCAAGCTCGACTCCAAGCAAGAACCGGCGGACAGGGGTGTCCGCCCCACACTTCAGGCCTGCGCCTGGAAGAGGTGGATGAGCCAGTAGGTGCCGGCCGCCATCAGCGCGGAAGCGGGGATGGTCACGATCCAGGCCCAGACGATGCGGGTGGCCACTCCCCAACGTACGGCCGAGAAACGGTGAACGGAACCTACGCCGACGATAGCGCCGGTGATGGTGTGGGTGGTGGAGACTGGGATCCCGGCCAGCGCGGTTCCAAACAGAGTAATGGCGCCGGCGCTCTCGGCACAGAAGCCTCCGACCGGCTTCAGCTTGGTGATCTTCTGGCCCATGGTGTGGACAATGCGCCAGCCGCCGAAGTAGGTTCCGGCGGCGATGGCGGCATTGGCGGCCAGAATAATGGGCCAATGGAAGTGTCCCCAACTGCCGAGCATGTCCTGCTTGCTCATGAAGCCGCCGGTGTACATGGCGCCGGCGATGATGCCCATGGTCTTCTGGGCGTCGTTGCCGCCGTGCCCGAGACTGTAGCAGGCGGCCGAGAGCAGTTGCAGCTTGCGGAACCAGGTGTCCACCTGCTGCGGGGCCTTGTGGCGCAGCAGCCAGTACACGGCGATCATGAACAGCAGGCCGAGGGCCAGGCCGAGGACGGGCGCAACCACTATGAAGATCAAGGTCTTGTACCAACCGGAGGCAATAATGACGGAAAATGAGGATCGCAATCCACTGTGCACGGTGGCGTGCATCATGGCGGCGCCGGCATAGCCGCCGATGAGGGCGTGGGAAGAAGAAGTCGGCAGGCCCCACCACCAAGTCAGCAAGTCCCAGACAATGGCGCCGAACAGGCCGGCGAGCACGACGTATTGATTGACATCGTCGAGGCGGATCATGCCGCGGCCGATGGTCTTGGCGACGGCCGTTCCCAGGAAGAAGGCGGCAAGAAAGTTAAACGCCGCGGCCCAGACCACCGCCAGCTTGGGCGAGAGTACACGGGTGGAGACCACGGTGGCGATGCTGTTGGCGGCATCGTGAAAGCCATTCAGGAAGTCGAAAATCAGTGCCATCACGATGGTGATGGCTACGAGAAGCACATCTGCGTTCACCTGACTGGGCTCCTTGATGGCATGAATTCCGGAGATCTAGGCGCTCTTCAGCACGATCGCTTCCAGTACGTTGGCGGCATCTTCGGCCTTGTCGGTCGCGTACTCGAGCACCTCATAGAGTTCTTTCATCTTGATGAGCTGGATCGGATCTTTCTCGTGCTCGAAAAGGGCGCCAATGGCCTTGCGGCTGACGTCGTCGGCTTCATCTTCGAGGCGGTTGATCTCGTCGCAGTGCTTAAGGACGCCGTCGTTTTTTTCCAGCAGCGAGACCCCGCGGGCCAACTCCTCGGCTTGCAGTACGATGAGGCCCGCCAGTTCGGCGGCGGCCACCGGGGGTTGCGAGATTTTGTACATCACCAGCCGGACGGCGGCGGCATTGACGAAGTCGAGGACGTCGTCGAGCGAGGAGGCCAGCCGGTGGATGTCCTCGCGATCAAAAGGTGTAATGAACGTAGTATTCAGCTTTGCGATGATAGCGTGAGTGGCCCGGTCGCCTTCGTGCTCGATTTCCTGCATCCGTTCCACGCGTTTTTCCAGATCGTGCGGGTCCTCCAGGATGCTGCGCAGAAGGATCGCACCAGCGTTCAGGCTCGTGGAGAGTTCGGCGAATAAGTCGAAGAACTTGGTTTCCTTCGGAATAAAACGGATCATGACACCTGAGTCGGAGTGGAGTTGGAAAACCGAGAACTATCTCACGCCGGAGCACAACGACGCAAGGACGAGCGACGAGGGTGTAGACAGGAGTGTCCGCCCCACACAACCATCACTTGGCGCGGGGATGAGTCTGGTCGTACACGTTCATGACGTGCTTGACCGAAAGCTGGGTGTAGCGCTGGGTGGTGGCCAGCCGCTCGTGGCCAAGCAATTCCTGGATGGCGCGCAGGTCGGCGCCTTCTTCCAGCATGTGGGTACCGAAGGCGTGGCGCAGAGTGTGGGGGTGGACGTCGGGTGAGAGTCCTTTTGCGACGGCGATGCGTTTGACGATGCGCCCGACGCTGCGGGTGGTGAGGCGGCCGCCGCGTTGGTTGACGAGCAGGGCTGGCGTCGTCTTCTTGAGCGTCGCGAGCAGTTGCTGCCGCCAGGGCAGGTAGGTGGCGAGAGCGGCGCGCGCTGCTCCGCCGAAGGGGACGTAGCGTTCTTTCTTGCCCTTGCCGCGGATCAGGATGGCTTCCGCGCTCAGGCGGATGTCATCGAGGTTAATGCCGACCAGTTCCGAGTTGCGAATCCCGCAGCCGTAGAGCAGTTCGAGCATCAGGCGGTCGCGTTCGGGGAAGGAAGCGGCTTCGGGCATTTTGCCGTCGAGCACGAAGTTCATCTCTTCGATGGTTGGGACGCGCGGAAGTTTCTTGGGTAGGCGTGGGGTGGATACGAGCTTCGCGGGATTCTGCTCGACCACGCCTTCCTGCGCCAGCCAGCGATAAAGCGAACGCACGGCTGCCAGGGCGCGGGCAACGGAGGTCTTGCCCAGTCCTTTGTCGTAGAGATGAGAAAGAAAGCCCCGGATGGTGATGTGGTCAATCGTCTTCCAGTCGCGCGAGCCGATGTAGGCCGCAAAAGTGTCGAGATCGCCGGTATAGGCCTTGATGGTGTGCGCGGAGGCGTTGCGCTCGCAAAGATGGCGGAGGAACGAGTCGGTGGCGAGCTCGACGGGCGTGCGTTTCGTTCTTGCAGCTTCGTTCATGAGATTAGAGAACATTCACCACAGAGTCACAGAGACACAGAGAAAGTCAGAAGGCAGAAGGCAGATTGCAGAAGTGAACCCCTCACCGCGCACCTCTGCAATCTGACCTCTAACCTCTGCCCTATTGCCATTGACCTATTGCCATGCCTTTCTCTGTGCCTCTGTGTCTCTGTGGTGGAATCAGGGCCTCGCTTTCGCCCTCGGATGATGTTTCGCGTAGACGCTCTTCAATCGGTCGAGCGCGACGTGGGTATAGATCTGCGTGGTCGAAATATCAGCGTGGCCGAGGATCGTCTGCACCGTGCGCAGGTCGGCGCCGTTCTCGACCATGTGGGTGGCGCAGGAGTGGCGCAGCATGTGCGGGCTGGCGTGGCGTCCCGATCCGAGGGAAGCCTTTCCTACCAGTTGCCAAACGCGCTGGCGGGTCAGGCGGCGTGCGCCTGTACCTAGAAAGAGGAGTGGCGACGTTCGTTTCCTGGCTAGCACTTCCCTGCTGTTGTTCAAGTATTGCTCTAGGGCTCGCTGGGCCGGGACACCGAGCGGCACCATGCGTTCTTTGTCGCCTTTGCCGCGCACCAGGATGTATCCCATGTCGAGCTTTAGGTCTTCCAGACGGGCGTTGGCGACTTCGGAAACGCGCACGCCGCTGGCGTAGAGCAGTTCGAGCATGGCGCGATCGCGGAGGGCGAGGGCCTGGGCGCGGGCAGTGTCATTGCGCGGCTGGGTTGCGGCGAGCGTGGCCTCGACTTCGTCGCGGCTGAGCGATTTGGGCAGCACCTTCCACTGCTTGGGAGAATCGATGTTGAGGGTCGGGTCCTTGTCGATTTTTCCGTCGAGCAGCAGGTATCGATAAAGATGGCGGATGGCCGAGAGCTTCCTCCCCACGGAGCGGCCGTCGAGCTGGTTGGAGAATAGGTCCTGAATGAAGTCGCGGACGTCTTCGCGGCGGGCACTGGTCAGAAGCTGGCGGCGCTCCTCCAGAAAGTCGGCGAACTGGGCAAGGTCGCTGGTGTAGGCCGTGATCGTCAACTTGGCGGACCCGCGCTCTACCCGCAGATAGTCGAGAAAGGACGCGAGCGCCCGGGAGTCGGCGGCGGAGGCCATGCGACGAGTATAGAGGTCAGGAGGAATCGGAAAAGTAACGAGCGGGATGCGGGCGAGAGGTCCAGGTTATTTTGTGAAAGTCGCTCCGAAGGTTCTTCGTCGCTTAGAATAAAGCCATCATGAACAAGGCCATTCCCGTTTTGATGATTGCCGCGGTCTCTCTCGCAGGTTGCAGCAAGTCTCCCTCTTCTTCGGCATCGTCGGCGAATGCCGGTGCTTCGACAAGCACTGGCGACCCGGTTGAAAAGAAACTGCAGGAGCTCGCCGGCAGCGGGGCGACAAACTGCGGCCGTCTTAAATCGCAGGCGGAGGACCAGATGAACGCGGCTGGCAAGTGCGCGATGCAAGCCGCGCAAGCGAAGCGTCCGTTCTATGTCGCCTATGAGCTGCCGGGGATGATCGTGGCCGTGGCCGGCAACTCGGAAGGCAAGCTGTTTACGGTACAGTCTCAACAGAGCGCCAATGCCCAGCCCGGCAGCGCCGCGGGATTGGCCAGCGGAGCCTGCCCAGCGGAACTGCGCATGGCGCCGAGCGGGCGGGTCACTTGCTTTGCCCCGGGTACGTTCGGCATGGGCATGGACGCCAGTCATGGCGGCATGGCGATGCCGACGATGCCTCCCGCCATGGGCACAAACCCCCATAAGGGACTTGGCACCCCTCCACCGGGTCAGGCGAATCCGCACCAGCCGCAAGGCGCGAAGCCTCCGGCGAAGCAGCCGTAGAATGTCGGCTCTTGAATACCTCAGGGGCTAAAGCCCGCATTCTTGGACGGCGCGAGCGGCACGACTGAAGTTCGTGCCCTCCCGAAAACCGATTTCTGAAACTGTTCTACTGTTGCGCGCCCGTATCTCCCGCGATCCCCGGCGGTGGCGCGGGGATCGTGATATCCAGCTTGTTGACTGCGCCGAGCGAGGAGAGCGGCTTGTCGAATTCGCTGGTGTTGCCGACGACAAGCACCGACATCTGGTCGCGATGGATATATTTCGCCGCCACCCGCGCTACGTCTTCTTTGGTCACTTTCTCAATCGCCGCCTGATACTTTTCCAGAAAATCGAGCGGGTAGCCGTAGAACTCGTACGCCATTTTCTCTTGCAGCACTTTGCCGGGAGAGTCAAAGCGGAAGATGAACGAATTCAGGATCGCATCTTTGGCGCGCTTGATTTCGTCGTCGTTGATGGGCTTCTTGACCAGATCGGCGATCTCCTCCTCGAGCGCGTGGATCGCTTCCACAGTGCTCTGGCTTTTCGTGCTCATGATCAGACGCAGCATGCCGGGGTGATCCCAGGCCGTGCCGATTCCGCCGCCGACGGCGTAGGCCAGTCCCTTGGTGGTGCGGATGTCGCCGAAGAGTCGCGAGGAAAATCCGCCGCCGAAGGCTTCGTTGAAAACCGAGATCGCGAAATAGTCGGGGCTGTTGCGGGTGGTGCCGAGAGCGACCATATAGATGTTGCTCTGGTTCACGTCCGTTTTTTCGACCACGTAATTGCCGGGCTTGGCAGGCGTGAGCGCAATCTCCGGAGCCTTCGCCACCGGACCTTTCGCCCAGGATGCGAAGGCTTGCCGGATGCGCGCTTCCATCGTCGTGGAGTCGAAGTCTCCGACCACACCCAAGATGATGTTGTTGGGATAAACGTAGGTGTGGTGCCAGTCCACCAGATCCTGGCGGGTGACTGCCGCAACCGTCGCGTATTCGGCGACGCGCGCGTAGGGGTTGTTGGCGCCGTAGGCTAGTTTCGCGGCTTCCCTTCCCGCAATTCCGCTGGGATCGTCGTTGCGGCGGGAGATGCCGTCGTACATTCCCTTCTGGGCGATCTCGATTTTGTCGGCGCGGAATTCCGGGTTCTGGAGCAGGTCCCGGAACACCTTGAAAACGTCGTCCAGGTCGCCTTTCAGACACGACCAACTGATGGTGGTCGAGTCTCCGCTGCCGCCGGTCTCCACGCGGGCGGCGCGCTGCTCGAGGTAATCATCGAGCTGATCGCCGGTTTGAGACTTCGTACCGCCGGTGCGCCAGACTTCGCCGTAGATATCAATCAGCCCGGTCTTGTTCGCGGGAACTGTGCGACCGCCGCCGCGAATGCGAACGACTCCGTCAATCAGTGGCAGTTCGTGATCTTCCTGCAGGAACACCACCATGCCGTTGGGCAGGGCGATACGCTTCGGCTGCGGGGGATGAAAAGCGGGTAGCTGAGGAATCGGCACCTGCTGCCAGGTTGCAGCCTGGGCCCAGAGCTGCACGTTGCCAAACACGAAGATGAGAGCGGAGAAAACGATCAGTGCGCGCTTCACTGGGCACCTCCTTGCGGGGGCGTGACAATGGTTGGGTGTTCGCCGGGCGGCGGAGGCGGTGGAGGGACGAACTCAATGATTCCGACGGTGCGATTGTCGGGCACGAAAGTTTGGTTGGCGACGCGGCGGATATCGGCCTTCGTGACCTTGTCGATCCGGTCCACCGAGCGGAACAGTTCCCGCCAGTCTTCATAGCGCGCCTGGAACAAGCCGAGGTTGAAAGCCAAGCCTTCGTTCGAGCCGAGCGAGCGAATCAAGTTAGCCTTCGACCGCGTCTTGATCATCTTCAGTTCCTCGTCCGAGATGTCTTCTTTCTTCAGACGCTCGATCTCGGCGTGGATGGCGTCGGCCATCTCCTGCGGCTTGTGCCCGGGAATCGGGAACGCATAGAAGGCAAACAGGTGCGGATATTTGCTGCCCGGCATGCCGGAGAATCCTGCCGAGTCAGAAGCAATCTGCTTGTCGCGCACTAAGGCGCGGTACAGGCGAGAGGTGCGGCCACTCGACATCAGGTCGGTGATGGCGTCGTACACGGCGTCATCCGGGCTGTGGTAATCCGGCCGGTGATAGCCCTCGATGTAGAGCGGCTGAGCCTGTTCGTGCAGCACCACGCGGCGTTCGGACTTCTGCGGCGGTTCCGTGGTGGTGGCCTCGTCGGGCGTGGAACGCGCGGGCAGGCGCGAGAAATACTTTTCGATGACGGGCAGCGCCTCGGAGGCCTTCACGTCTCCGACCACGGTGAGGACGATGTTCGAAGCGACGTAGTACTTGTCGAAGAAGTTCTGCGCGTCGGTCGCAGAGAACGAGTTCAGGTCCGACATCCATCCAACCGTGGGCCGGTGATACGGATGGGCCGAAAACGAGGCGGAGGTGAACTGCTCGATCAGCCGCCCGATGGGATTGCTGTCAGTGCGCATGCGGCGCTCTTCGATGACCACATTGCGCTCTTTGTAGAACTGGCGCATCACCGGATGCAGGAAGCGCTCCGACTCGAGATAGGCCCACAGCTCCAGCCGGTTGATCGGGAACGAGTAGTGGTATCCGGTTTCGTCATGATTGGTGAAGGCGTTCATGCCTTCGCCGCCCTCGCCTTCTACGATCTTGCCGAACTCGTTGTTGTAGGGCGCGGAGAATTTGTCGGCGGCGGCGATGGCGTCTTTCCAGGCCTGCTCGAGTTGCTTGAGCTCCTGCTCGTCGCCCGCGTAGTCGCGCGTGCCGATTTTGTCGGTTCCCTTGAAGGCCATGTGCTCGAACATGTGCGCCAGGCCGGTTTTGGCCATCGGATCCTGGACGGAACCCGCGTCCACGTGGGTGAAGAAGGAGAAAACCGGGGCCTCGGGACGCTCGCAGATGATGACCGTCAGGCCGTTCGACAGCTTCTTCGTGGTGATGCGCTTTTCGAAGGAGGCTACATCCTGGCTGAATACAAAAGAGGAAAGGCAAAGTAGAAGAGCAATCAGGTGAACTTTGCGGGACTTCATTCCACCTCCAGCGGCTGGAACACAGTAGAAATTCGAAGGTACGTGGGCAATGTTGCGCTTGTCAAACACCCACCGGAGCAAGAGACGTTCCAGCGGTGTCTATGTGAGCAGTGGAGATCGGACATGAGGCACGCATTGTGGATGGCCCTGCTTCTGCTGCCTTGGGCTGCAACGGAGCTTCCCGCACAAGCCGCGCCAGACGGCACTCCCGAGCGGGCAATTCAGGACATGGCATTGGCCTCCAAACCGGAAGAAATCATGAAACACCTTCCAGTCTCTGCGCTCGATGCGGTCAAAACACTCGACCCTGAAGACCGCCTGGCCTTCGAGACGAGCTTGATGTGGCGGCAGTCCTCGCCCGGCGAAAAGCCAGATCTCGAAATCCCCGGAGACGGGCACGCGTTCTTGGTGATGCACGGGCCTGAAGCACAATTGTCGGAAGCGTATCTGACGGATAGCGTCGTCACGGGCGGGGACGCCGTCCTGCGCTTCGCGGTGGGTGGGCCAGAGCGCCAAGGCCTGGAAGTTCAGGTCTGGATGCGATTCGAGGAGGGCGAGTGGCGCATCCGGGAGGTGGACACAGGCCGCTTCGGGCGGCGCATTCGATTCGATGATCCGGAGTTTGTTGAGCGTTTCCGGAATCGGCAGCAGAAGGCAAACGAGTCCTTGGCTACCTCAACTCTTTACACCGTAAGTTATGCCTTGCAGCGCTACGCCGAAGTTCGCCCGGATGTCGGGTTTCCCGATGATTTGTCACTGCTCGCCGAACCGATTTCCGGAGATGCCGATGATGACAGCGGGGACGTTTCGTTCTCGTTCTTGAGCGCGGATCTGGCGAGAAACGACTTTGTTCGCGAAGGATACCGCTTTCACTACCAGTTGATTCACGGCGGACCGCAGGGCGCTTACCTCATAACGGCCCGCCCGGTCGATCGCGGCGAGAGTGGACGATCCGCTTATTGCATTGACGAAACCGCGCGCATCCACCAGACCGACGAGGATCGAGACGCCACGAGCGAGGATCCAGTGCTAAATGGCAACGAATGAAGGCTGGCTCACGCCGTTGGCAAGCCGTACTAAGGGATACGGTGCCAACCAAGCCTGCGAGTCCGAAAGTCGGGCGACACGGGGCATCCGCTGATCGCTGGCGATCAGCTCTCCCACACCCACTTCCCTCCCACCATCGTGCGCTCGATCGGGATGTTGATGATGTTGTACGGATCTTCTTTGAACACGTCGCGACCCAGCACCACGAGATCCGCGAGTTTCCCTGCTTCGATTGAGCCTTTCAAGTTCTCTTCGTAGGAGGCGTAGGCGCCGTTGATTGTGCCCACGCGGATTGCTTCTTCCAGCGTGATCTTTTGCTGCGGGCCCCAGACGTTGCCCTTGGCGTCGGTGCGCGTGACTTCGGATTGCAGGGCCATCATCGGCTCAAACGGCCCGGGCGGATAGTCCGATGCCTGCGTCGGGCGGATGCCGGCATCAATAAAACTGCGCAGAGCAAACATGTGATTCACCCGCTCCGGGCCGTACTCTTTCATTTTCTCGCCGTGGTAGTAGGCGTAGGTGGAGAACGGGGTCGGGATTGCGCCCAGTGCCTTGATGCGCGCGACCAGCAAATCGTTGACTACGGTGCAGTGCTCGAAGCGATAGCGTGCGTCACGCCGCGGCATTTCCTTCTGCAGACGCTCGTACACCCGCAGAGTGATGTCAATCGCAACATCGCCATTGGCATGGGTGCCCAGTTGCCATCCGGCGGCGTGCGCCTTGCGCGCCTGCTGGTAGAGTTCTTCTTCCGGCGTGACGAGAATTCCGAAATCATCCGGCCGGCCTATATAGGGCTGCGAAAGGCGGGCCGTGCGTTCGGAGATCGAGCCATCACAGACCATTTTTTGTGCGCCGACTTTCACCCATTCATCTCCCAGGCCGGTCTTCACGCCAGCCGCCAGCATCTGGTCCATGAACGCCTGGTAAATGTGGCAATACACGCGCATCGAGAGCTGGCCGGATTCGCGGGCGTCCTGGTAGGCGCGGAGGTCGTCCGGCGTGCCCTCGGCATCGGTCACCGAGGTGATGCCCGTGCGCGTCATCATTTTTGAGATCACCTGCACGCCTTCGCGGCGGTCGTCGCGCGTAAAGTTTGAGGGGATGGCCTTCTCGAAGACGTCTTTGCCATGCTCGCGGACATGCCCAGTCAGGCGGCCCGTGGCGGGATCGCGATCATATCTGCCGCCCGGAGGATCGGGAGTTTTGTCATCCAGCTTCGCCAGATTGAGCGCTTGCGAGTTGACCCACGCCGTGTGTCCACCACGGTGTTCGACAAATACAGGATGGCCGGGGACGCCTGAGTCAAGATCTTGCAGAGTGAGCGGACGGCCCTCCGCGGTCTTCGTGTCGTCGTACTTGAACCCGAGTACCCATTCCCCCGGGGGCGTCTTGGCGGCGCGCTCGCGCAGGGCCTTCAGGATGTCGGCAATGGAGCGCAGGTCGCAATCCACCATGCGCAGGTGGGCGAGGCCAGCTGAAGCGGGATGCGAGTGTGCGTCGATGAAACCGGGCAGCACGGCCTTGCCGCCGAGGTCCACTTTCTTGGCGTTGCCGGCGGCGAGCGCGAAAACTTCTTCGTTCGATCCGATCGCCAGAAAGCGGGCGCCGGAAATCGCCACGGCTTGCGCGCGCGGCTGGCGGGCGTTCACTGTCCAGAAGTTGCCGTTGTAGAGGATAACCTCGGGCTCGGTGCGGTCGATGGCAAACAGCGTAGACCCGCCCAGGGCGCTTAAACCGTAGAGAAACTCGCGACGCGAAGCCGGCATCTAGGACTCCTTTTGCGTGGGAAACTATACTAGCAATTCGTCGTTGGTCGATAGTCGCTGGTCGTTCGCGGTTCGCAAGAGCCGCTGCCTGACCCAAAGATCCCAAGCGACTAGCGACTAGCGACCAGCGACTGCTTATGCCTCCCACTATCGTCGAAGTCGAAGGGCGCAAGCTCAAGCTCTCGAACCTGGAAAAAGTTCTCTATCCCGCGACTGGCTTCACCAAGGGGCAGGTGATTGACTACTACGTCCGGGTTGCGCCGGTGCTGGTGCCGCATCTCGCCGGACGCCCGCTCACCATGAAACGCTATCCCGAGGGCGTGGATCATGAATACTTCTTCGAAAAGAACGTGCCCATGCATCGTCCGGAGTGGGTGAAGACCGCGCCGGTGTGGAGCAACAGCAATCATCGCACCATCCATTTCATTCTCGCGAACGATCTGGCGACGCTGGTGTGGATCGCGAACCTCGCGTCGCTGGAGCTGCATCCTTCCTTGTCACTCGCGACCGACATTGAAACACCCACGATGATCGTGTTCGATCTCGATCCCGGGCCTCCGGCGAACATCGTGCAGTGCGCGCAGGTCGGGCTCTGGGTGCGGGCGATCTTCGACCACTTCGGCCTGCAGAGTTTTCCAAAGACCTCCGGATCGAAAGGGATGCAAATCTATGTCCCGCTGAATACGAAGACGAGCTACGCCGAGACCAAGCCCTTCGCCCACGCGGTGGCGCGTCTGCTGGAGCAAGAGCATCCCGAACTGATTGTCTCAGACATGAAGAAAGCAGTGCGCACCAACAAGATCTTCGTGGACTGGAGCCAGAACGACGAACACAAGACGACCATCGGCGTTTATTCCCTGCGGGCCCGCGAGCATCCGACGGTCTCGACTCCGATCACCTGGGACGAAGTTGAGCAGGCGCTGAAGAAGAAAGATCCTGAGCGGCTGGTGTTCGAGGCACCGGATGTGCTCAAACGCGTGGAGAAGATGGGTGACCTGTACGAGCCGGTCGTGAAACTGAAGCAGAAGTTGCCGCAACTGGCGGGGTTGGGGGCCAAGGTGGAGAAAGAAGAAGGCATCGCATTGGCAGCGGAGGCTGAGCGGGGACCGCGAGCGAAGCAGACGACGGCGACTGCGCCCAAGCGCCGCAAGGTATAATCCCGGCTCGTGTGGGGCGGACACTCTTGTCCGCCAACAGTTGAAGATCAAGTTGCGAGCGAAGCGACTCGGATCGCGGGGTTTACTTCTGCAATCTAACTTCTGACTTCTGCAATAAGGGTCTATGCCTCAACTTTACGTCGGCACCTCCGGATGGGCCTACCCGAGCTGGAAGCCGGAGTTCTATCCCGAGAAGGTCGCGCAGAAAAAGTTCCTGAACTTCTACGCGACGAAGCTGAATGCCGTCGAGGTCAACTACACGTTCCGACAGTTGGTGAAAGACACCACGGTTCAGAACTGGATCGTCGAAACGCCCGCGCATTTTCGTTTTGCGATCAAGGCGCACCAGGTGCTGACGCACATCAAGCGACTGAAGGGCGCGGAAGAGTTCCTGAAGCGCTTTCTTGGGACGCTGGAAGGGCTGGAACGCGCGGGACGGCTTGGGCCGCTGCTGTTTCAGCTTCCGCCCAACTTCAAGGCCGACCAGGCAGTGCTTGCCGAGTTTCTGAAATCGTTGCCGCGTGTTGTCCGGGCTGCATTTGAATTCCGCCACGATTCCTGGTTCACGGACGCCACATGGGAAGCGCTGCGCGAGCGCAACATCGCGCTCTGTGTCGCCGAGACCGAAGAGCGCAATACGCCCGACGTGGTCACCGCCGACTATGCCTACTACCGCTACCGCAAGCCGAGCTACACGGCCGAAGAACGTAAGGTGATGGCCGGGCGCATCCAGGAGCATCTTGCCGCCGGGCGCGACGTCTTCGCTTACTTCAAGCACGAAGAGACGCCGGAGGGGGCGCTGTACGCAGTGGATGTGCTGCAGGCTGGCAGTACGTCGAGCGGGTAGGACTGGCTTGTTGATTTCGGGCGGGGCCAGCCACGTTTACTGGTGATAAAGGGATTTTGCGCCAGTTTGACAGGGCCCTCCCGCAGGAACTCTCTTGGTGTCCATTTACGAGTGATAGGATTACTTCATGGCCAAAACACTGATGCAGTCTGTAGTCGGTCAACTCCAGAAGGAACGCACGCGACTTGAGGATGAACTGCACCGCGTAACAGCTGCCCTAACTGCCTTCGGGAAAGCCTACATGCACGGGACCAAACCTAGACCTGCCGCGACTCGCAAGAAGCGGACTATTTCCGCTGCCGGACGCAGGAGAATCGCAGCCGCGCAGAAGGCACGATGGGCGAAGATTAGGGCAGGCAAGAAATGAGTGGGCCGAGCGGTTCCGTCAGGGAGGCGCTGCGCGGTGCACCTACCGGAAGGTCTTCCACCAGTTGTTCCGTTTTGCTTGATCCCCTGGGGAACGGTTGCTGATTGGCTTGTGGCCTACAGACGCTTCTGCTCAAAGTCCTGGGCGGCTTTCGTCACATTCTCCGGCTTGCCGAGATCGAGCCAATAATATTCATCAGCCCGAAAGGCGAGGATCTGCTCTCCGCTGCCAGCGAGCCGCAGATATGAGGTGATGATCGAAAACACGCCTTCTTCCGTCATCATCGTCAGTAAACGTGGCGAAATCACGTGGATGCCGGAAAAGGCCAGCGCCGTCACCTGCCGGGACGGACGAGCAATCTCATCTTTCTCACCGCTTGTTACCCGCCGGCCGCAGAGTTGAAGCTGATCGTCGAAGAGAAGGTAGCGGGAAGTCTCCCGGTCCTGCACCGCCAAGGTGGCCAGCGCCTGATGTTCCTTATGAGATTGCACCATGCGGCGGAGATCGATGGTGCTGATGACATCGACGTTGTGCAGGAGGAACGGCTCTTCCCCACCACTGGAATCGTGCGGACGGTTGGCATCCTCCAGCAAGAACCAGGCGGCTTTCTTCAGACCGCCGCCGGTGTCGAGCAAAACGTCCTCACGTGAGACTTCAATCCGCATGCCGAAGTTGTCGTTCTTCTTCAGATAGTCGACAACCATGTCGGCGAAGTGATGCACGTTGACGATTACTTCGCGAATGCCGAAATCGCGCAGGCGGGCGAGTGTGATCTCGAGCAACGTCCGCCCGGCGACTTCGACCAGCGCTTTCGGGCGATCGTCGGTGAGCGGGCGCAAGCGTGCCCTCCCCAAACCCGACTCTTGAGTTGAGTTCCAGCCCGAGATGCCGCAGCACTACCTCCACTCCACTCCGGCCGCGCAGGTGTTTCGCCAATTGCTCGGCGAGATAGACCGAGCGATGCTGGCCGCCGGTGCAGCCGAACGACACCATCAGGTTTTTGAAGCCACGGCGCTGATAGTTGGTCACACTGGCATCTACCAGCGACATGGCGCTGGCCAAAAACTGGTGCACATTCTCCTGTTGGTTGAGGTAGTCGATCACCGGCGCGTCTTTACCCGTGAGCGGCTTGAACTGCTCCTCGCGGCCGGGATTGGGGAGGCTGCGGCCGTCGAAAATGAATCCGCCTCCATTTCCAGTTTCATCTTTCGGCAGACCGCGGTGAAAGGAAAAACTGAATATCCGCACCGCCAGATGCGCGCCGCCAGCAGCCACGGTCTGCAACTTCTCTGAGGCCAGCATGCTGTTGAACGCGTCCATCAGCGTGGGCAGCGCGATGGGCAACTTGACGTTGTGCAGCAGCCAGCGCAGATTCTTCAGGGCGTAGGGCACACTCTGCAGGAAGTGCGCCTTGCGTTCATAGAAGCCGCGAAAACCATACGCACCCAGCGCCTGCATGATGCGGATGTAAACGTAGGCGTAGTAGTGCTGCATGAATGCTTCGCGATCGAGCACGATGAAACCTGCGAGCGTGTCGAGATAGTGATTGAGCAGTTGTTGGCGCAAGTTCGGCGGCAGATCGGCCTTGGCGTCGTAGAGAACCGAAGCGATGTCATATTGCAGCGCGCCTTTGCGGCCGCCTTGATAATCGAGGAAGAACGGCTGGCCATCGCGCAACATGACGTTGCGTGATTGGAAATCCCGATAAAGAAAATAATCGCGGCCGGCGGTCAGCAGAAATTTCGTCAAGCGGCCGAAATCGTCCTCCAGCGCCTGCTCATTGAACGCGATGCCCGCCAGCCTCAGGAAGTAGTACTTGAAATAATTCAGGTCCCAGGCGATGGACTGGCGATCGAAGCTGCCGCACGGATAGCACACTTTGTAATTCAAGTCGCGGGCCGCTTCGATCTGAAACCGCGGCAACATAGCCACAACTTTGCGGTAGGCTTCCACCGCCTGGGGAGCGATGGTCTCGCCTGCGCGATTGGCCGAGAGAAACTCAAAGAGTGTTGTGTCGCCAAGATCCTCTTCGAGGTAGGCGCCATGGTTTAGATCTTCGGCATAAATTTCCGGCACCGGCAGACCGTGACGGCGAAAATGCCTGGAGAATTCGAGGAAAGCGACATTCTCCTCGCGCACGTCGTAGAGAATGCCGATCGCACTGATTGTTTCGTTCGCCAGCCGGATGATCTTGCGTCCCGAACCGCCGAGCTGGCCCTGCAGCGGCTGCACTCGCTCCGCGGGGGAGTGAAAGTGGCGCTCAAAGAGATGTTTGAGAACGTCCATGAAGGTGATTTCCGGCGATTCCGGTTCGACCAGCCACCGACAAAGATAACATCGAGGGCACGATCCCGCGTCGGGCCCACTCAGGCCGGGAGGTCCGGCGAATTATCCATACGCGGAGCGGCTGTCGCGGTTGATCGCCAGTCTGCGGCAGAAGTACAGGATTGGCGGGGAGTATGGAAGCAGGCGCCGGCGAGGACATGTGGGCCATGCGGAACGGCAACTGGAATTGTTTTGAGTAATCGACAGGAGTTATTGGTCGCAAATGTGGAGGGTGCTAACATACACACATTGGAGCATGTGAAATGGCCGATTCTTGGGCCAAACCCCTTGTGATCGCCTTGGCTGCATCCTCATTCTGGCTCCCGGCAAGCGCGCAACAGGATCCCGCTCCCCCAGCGGCACCGACGGTGACCCTGCAGGGCCCGCCACAGCCGATGGTATTCTCACATCCTGATCCGCTACCTTCTTCCGCAGACGCACCCGTGCCCGACCTCGGGACCCTGCCCTCCGTCCCTGACAAATCGAAGTCACTGCTCCGGCGCAAAGTTGAGGAGCTTGTTCCCAGATGTCTCTACGGGATCACTTATGTTTGTTGGTCTTTGCCTCCCGGAGTACCGCCACCCTTAGTCTCGGAGGTTGAGAGGGAATTCGCAAAAGATATGGAGGTCGGCGATTACAATTTCAAGACCGGGAGCTTCAGGGGTGCAGAGTTACGTTATCGTCACGCCCTGGACTACAAGCCCGACGATCCCGAGGCAACCTTCAGACTGGCAGAATCGATCGCCAAGCAGGGTAGGAACGACGAGGCGCAAGATGCCTACCGGGCGTACTTGAAACTAGCGCCAACCGGGCCTTTCGCCGAAAAATCACGCAAAGCGCTGGGGCGGCTGGCAAAGAAGTCTGCGAACAAGTAGGGAGGACTTCTCGAGGTCGCCATTGCGAGGACCTTCGACCACGAGAAACCGAGATTTCTCTTGATTCAAAGGACTCCAGATCCCTCGCTGCGCTCGGGATGACAATTCAAGTTTTATCCAACAACATTCCGGGCATTCTCTTCGGCGGATCACCCGACTCCTGACTGACTCCTGCCCTATAATGATCACTCCCCCATGCCCACAGCGCAGCAGGAAACCCGGCGCCAGCCCCGCTTGAAGGTGGAAGCCGAGCGCTTCTGGCAGCGCGTCAGCGAAGGGCTGGAAGTCAACCAGCTCTGGTCGCAGTTTGAAAAGGACGCGCGCTCGAGTTATCGCTTTTATTCCTCGGGGCTGGCAGGTCAGGCAGAAGGCGAGTCCGGTGTTCGCCGTGCCTGGCTTATTACCAAGGCGCTGTTCTGGGCCATCCTGGAAAAGCTGAGCCCGGCGCGGCGTGTGCTGCTGCTGCTCGCGCTGATTCTGCTTTTCTTTCCGGTTGGCGGATTCACCTTCGGCGCCAAGGCGGGCCAGGTCCACCTGGTCGAGTTCGACCTGCGGCTTTGGGGCGGACTGTTGCTGCTGGTCGTGCTGCTGCTCGAACTCGCCGACCGGGTGGTGATGAAGCGCGATCTGGAAATTGCTAAGGACATCCAATCGTGGCTTTTGCCGGGAACTCCGCTTCAACTTCCGGGTTATCAGATCGCCTATGCGACGCGTCCGGCCAATACTGTGGCCGGCGACTACTACGACGTCATCCTGCGTCCAGGAGAAACGCGCGGCGAAGACCGCGTGCTGTTCGTGGTGGCCGACGTGGTCGGCAAAAGCATTCCGGCGGCCATGCTGATGGCAACGTTCCAGGCCAGTCTGCGTACGCTTTCGAGCAGCCGTGTCTCGCTGGCGGACCTGGTCGCGGGGCTCAATCGCTATGCCTGCACCAACAGTCAGGGCGGTGTGCGCTTCACGACGGCGTTCTTTGCGGAACTGGATCCAGTGACCGGCGCTGTGGTCTATGTCAACGCCGGGCACAACGCACCCATTCTGCGGAAAAGCTCCGGAGTGGTCGAGCGCCTGGAGACGGGCGGCGTGCCCCTCGGGATTTCGACCGAGTTCACACATCAGGCAGGCACGGCGAACCTGGGTGCCGGAGACTGGCTGGTCATCTTCACCGATGGAGTCGTTGAAGCAGTGAACACGAAGGGTGAAGAATACGAAGAACCGCAGCTCATTCGGCTGGTGGATGAGGCGGCAGCGAGTACCCCGGCAGAAATGCTACGCCGAATGTTGGGAGCACTGGACGCTTATGTCGGTCACACGCCGCAGCATGATGATATGACGTGTTTGCTGCTGAAAAGAAGCACTTAGCACTTAGCCGTTAGCCTTTAGCCAGACACTGCAGGGAGGAGGATTTGGCTAGATGCTAAGTGCTAAATGCCAAGTGCCCGCTTTCAACTTCCCGGCATGAGTTCGCGGTACATGCGGTGGAAGGCGTGGACGCCTCTTTCCTGCTTCACGCTGTAACGGCCGCTGTGGTAACTGCGCGAATGCAGGTTTTTCTGCACGATTTCACAGATGGCGAGGTCTTCCATCTGGACCTCGTGGCTGAAATTTACGGACTTGCGGGCGGCGTCGGTTTCCAGGTCTTCTTCGGGCAAATACCACTCAAAGATCGCCAGCGTGCGCTCGGGCTCGAGCGGCAGGATCATGTTCAGTGACACGTTGTCGGGATAACAGTTCAGCATCCAATTGGGAAAAATCCAGAAATAATCGGCGGTCGAGTCTTCGCGCGCCTGCTGGTAGCGTCGCGGAGTGCTGTCGCCGGGCTGAGCGCCGCGGATCGGGCTCCACTGCCGCACATGTTGTTGATAGGTTTCCACGGTGTAGGAACTGTAGTTCAGTTCGCGATTCAGCCCGGGGTGGACGCTGGGCAGGTGGTAGCCCTCGAGGTAGTTGTCAATGTAGGTCTTCCAGTTGCACTTCATGTCGTAAGTGCGGCGCTCGGAGAACTTCATGCGGCGGAAATCGAACTTTTCCGCCTGCGCGGGGAACTCGCCCAGATGTTCGCTTAGCGGGCCAGCTTCATGATCCAGGTTTACGAAGATCAGGTTGAACCATTCCGCGACCTGAACGGGGACGAGGCCAAACTCCCGCTGATCAAAGTGTTCGACGCCGTCAAACTCGGGGGTGACGAGCAAAGCGCCATCGAGACGGTAGGTCCAGCCGTGATAGCCGCAGCGGAAGAGCTTGCGGTTGCCGCAGCCGGAGGCGGGATTACCGGCGCGGTGGCGGCAGACGTTGTAGAAACCGCGCAGGATGCCATCGTCGCCGCGGACCACGAGCAGCGGCTCGCCGACCAGGTCGAAAGTAAAGTAGTCGCCCGGATGGGAGACCTGGTGGGCGTGTCCGACAACTTGCCAGGCGCTGGAGAAGATTCGCTTCTTCTCTTCGTCGAAGAACTCCTTGGTGAAGTAGCGGGGAGCAGTCAAGGTGGACGCGCGCGCGATGTCGCGATCCGGATCCATTCGCAGGTTGATCATGGCAGTGCTCGAAAGAACATCATTCTAGCGCGAGCGCTTCCATCGCGCCGGGATCTAACGGCCACCACGAAGGCACGGAGGAAGTCAGAAGGACTTGATACCGTTCATTCCTCTGTGTCTCCAGTGCTTCCGTGGCGGATTTGCACTGCCGCCACCCGAAGCCTCCGCCATTACTTCGGTTGGGACGCGCCGGTGACCGGCAGGGCGGAACTTGGCCCACCGTACGACCCAAAGCGCTTCCGCCTATTCCCAGCCCGGACTATTCATGAAGCCCGCTTTGAAGGGGCGCGTGTGAAAATTGGGGCTTCAGCCCCTGGGGTCGGATTCCCTTTTCAACCCAACAGGAGGCTTCCAACGGCTCACCCCGGCGGCTAAGCCGGGATTCTTTTTGCTCCGCATCGGCGCGGCTCAAAGCCGCGCCCCTTCAAAACCGTGCCATTGCTCATGAATAATCCGGGCTAGAATCCCCGCCCGCTTCGTTGTTGCCGCAGACAAATCGGGGAGTCGGTCCTGGCCCAACCCGCAGGTTCGCGCCCGAGGCTTCCTGAATGTCAAAAATTGTCAGTGCCCGGTCTGGAAATGTCATATCGGTGTCAACGGGGAGAATTCTTGAGAGGTGACTGAAATCGGGAAGGTGCCTGAAAGGAAGGGCTTGTGGGCCAACCCGGCACTTACTTAGGTCACTTTCCCTCTGGCCCGCAGAATGCAATAGTGACAGCCGAGTTGGTCATCCGACCATCACAGTCAAACGGAGACGAGAACAAATGCGGAAACAGAAGGGCTTCTCACTAATCGAATTGCTGATCGTGGTGGCGATCATCCTGATCATCGCTGCTATCGCGATCCCGAACCTGCTGCGTGCGCGCATTGCGGCCAACGAGTCGGCTGCGGCCAGCGGGGTTCGCACCATTAACACAGCGGAAGTATCGTACAATTCTGCTTATCCGACGGTGGGCTATTCAACCACTCTTGCGCAGTTGGGCCCGGGTGGCGTTGCCGCCACATGTCCGAACCCGCCAGCCTTCGGAACGGCTTGCCTGATTGACGGCGTGCTGGCTGCAGGCGTTAAGGGCGGTTATACGTACGGGTATGCACCAGTTGTCGGCGGCGCCCTGAACACGGGTTACGCGGTCTCTGCAGACCCCACAACGGCGAACCAGACGGGTGTTCGCAGCTTCTGCTCCTTTGAAGATGCGGTGGTTCGTTACACCCCGAGTACGCCGCTAACCGCGACTTGTCCTCCCGCCACGCTACCGCTGTAAAGAACAGCTTTGGCGAGGTACCTGGGGAGGGTCCAAGCCATGGGAGCATCGGAGCAATCCGATGCTCCTTCTTTCTTTTGGGGCAAAATTCTGCTTTGGGACAAAAGCAAAGTATCGAACTGCGGCTTCCGGACTGACACTTTCTGTCAAGGCGGCGCTTTGGCTCGGAGGGGAGGTGCCTCATCATTTTCCCAGGCGCAATGAACTTCCGTGGTACCAATGGCTTACGGGTTCGTCCCACTGGCCGAAGATGCCCTGCGGAACGGCCCCGCGCATGCATTTGAAAGAGTGACTGGCCCGGTTCTTAGCCGGAGCTACAGTATGGGAAACACTATGCGGAAGCAGAAGGGATTTTCGTTAATCGAGCTGCTGATCGTGGTCGCGATCATCCTGATCATCGCTGCTATCGCGATCCCGAACCTGCTGCGGGCCAGGATGGCAGCCAACGAGTCATCCGCCGCCGCGGCGATACGGAGCATTACCTCGGCTGAGGTTGCGTACTACGGTGCTTTCCCGACCATCGGGTATGCAGTTCAACTCCAGGATCTCGGGCGCACTGCCCCGTGCGTCCCGGTGCCGACTAGCGCTTGCCTTCTCGACAACAACCTTGCTAATGCCGTCCCGGGAAGCGGGGGACACAGCGGCTACCAGTTCCTCGCCACCGGACTCAACTTTGGGAGCCCGCTTAACAGTGCTTTTGTGGCCGGAGCGACTCCGGTAACTCCAAGCAGTTCAGGAACCCGCGATTTTTGCTCGATCACGGATGGAGCGTTGCGCAGCCAAACAACGACGGGTGGAGTTCCCCCGAATACGCTCGCGGCTTGTCTGGCCTATGCTATCGCGCAGTAGAAAAAGTTTGGCACGTACCTGGGGGAGGGTACAAGCCGGAGAGAGCCCGGAAGAAATTCCGGGCTCTTTTCTTTTGGCTGCCCGAGCGGATTCATAGCTATCGCGAAGCGGAAAGCCAACCACATAGTTACCTCCGATAGGCGGGTTCCGTCACTGCCAACTCCTTGGCGCGGCGGCTTTGCTTATAATTACTGTTCCGCTGAAGGATTCTTGGGTAGCCATGGTTGCCATCGAAACGATCAATCTAGAGAAGACCTACGCGGTGGGTTTCTGGCGGAAGAAGCCGCGCGTGGCGTTGCGGCCGCTGAACCTGACGGTCGAGGAAGGCGAGGTCTTTGGCTTCCTGGGGCCGAACGGCGCCGGCAAGACGACCACGCTGAAGCTGCTGATGGGGCTGGTCATCCCGACTGGGGGGACGGCTCGCATCCTGGGCAAGAATATCGACGAAGCGGAAATCAAAGCGCAGATCGGCTTCCTTCCGGAACAGCCCTATTTCTACGATTACCTGACAGCCAAGGAACTGCTCGAATACTATGCGCAGCTTTCCGGCGTGGAGCCTAAGGAGCGGACCCGCAAGATCGAGGCCATGCTGGAGCGTGTGGGCCTGAAAGACGCCGCACGGGTCCAACTGCGGAAGTTCTCCAAGGGCATGCTGCAAAGGGTGGGCTTGGCGCAGGCCATCCTGCACGACCCGAAAGTGATTTTTCTCGATGAGCCCATGTCGGGACTGGATCCCATGGGCCGGCGCGAGGTCCGCGACCTGATCGAAGAACTCAAGCAGCAAGGCAAGACCGTTTTCTTCTCGACCCACATCCTTTCCGACGCCGAAGCGCTGTGCGATCGGGTCGCGGTCATTCACCAGGGAGAACTGCGGGGGGTTGGCCACGTGGCCGAACTGACCTCGTCGGTTGCAGGCAAGGTGGAGCTGATTTGGAATGGAAGCGCCGTTCCGGATGGGTTCAGTGCACTGGGAGCGGAATGCCACATGAGCGGGGAGACGATACGCGCGGTGGTGCCGGAGGTGCAGCAGGAGGCGGCGCTGGAAATCCTGAGAAGGGAGCGGCTGCGGCTGAATTCGCTCACCCCCGTGCGCTCCTCGCTGGAAGAATATTACGTGCAAAAAGTGAGCCTGGCGGCCAAACCGGCGGGGGCGGCGAGATGAGTCGAGTGGTGCGCATCGCCGCTAACACATTCCGCGAAGCCGTACGCGACCGCGTGCTTTATAACCTTATCGCATTCGCCCTGCTGCTTTCGGGGGCCGCGATCCTGGTGGGACAAATCTCCGTGGGCATCGAGCGGTTGGTGGTGGTGAACCTGGGGTTGACTGCGGTGTCGTTGTTCGGCGTGGTCATCGCCATCTTCATTGGCATCGGCTTGGTCTCGAAAGAGATGGAGAAACGCACGCTATACACGGTGCTCTCGCGCCCGGTGCGGCGCTGGGAATTCATCGTCGGCAAGTTCTTGGGGCTCACCGGGACGCTGTTCGTGAACACGTTTTTCATGGCCATCGGCGTCTTTGCGGCCCTGCTGTATGTTTCGCACAAGTTCCAATCGTCGGATGCCTGGATCCTGGTTGCGTTGTTCTTCATCGTGCTGCAATTCCTGATTCTGTGCGCGCTGGCGCTGCTGTTCTCGTCGTTCTCATCCCCGCTGCTGTCGGCCGTGTTTGCCTTCTCACTGTTTGTGATCGGCAGCTTCGCCGAGGATCTGCGCGGGTTTGCCAGGATGTCGCGGGGGCTGGCGCAAGGGCTGGCGACGACGGCGGCGTATCTGGTGCCGAACTTCTCGGCGCTGAACGTGATCGGGCAGGTAGCGCACGAACAACCCATCTCCGCGCATTTGATCGCCTACAACACGGCCTATGCGCTGGCGTATTCGGCGATGGCGATCTGCGGCGCGGTGCTGATTTTCGAGCGCAGGAACCTGAAATGAGCGGGTCGCGCAAAGTTACGGTCACGACGAGCGTGCTCCTGCTGTTTTCCCTGGCCAGCTCGGTATTCCTGCTGAGACGGCTCGACCAGGTGCGCACCAGCGCGACGCTGGAAGAAGTCCTGTATCTGAATTCGCCCAAGTGGGTCAGGCGCCTGAGCCTGGGCTACACCGGCTTGCTGGCCGACATCTACTGGACACGCGCGGTGCAGTATTTTGGCAGCAAGCATGTGACTAGAGCGACGGACTACAAGCTGCTGTCTCCGCTGCTGGAAATCACAACGACGCTCGATCCCAAGCTGATCGTGGCGTACCAGTTCGGAGCCAACTTCCTGGCGCCGAAGCCGCCGAATGGGGCGGGCCAGCCCGACCAGGCCATCGCCCTGGTCGAGTACGGCATCCGGAATAATCCTGACAACTGGAAGCTGTATTACGAGCTGGGCTTCATCTACTACTACATGGAATCAAAGGATTACGCGAAGGCCGCCGAGGCATTCGAGCGTGGCGCCAAAGTGCCGAATGCGCATCCGTTCCTGCGCGTGCTGGCAGCCCAGATGGCGCAGCACGCGGGTGAAATCCAGACGGCACGCATGCTGTGGCAGACAGCCTACGCAACCACCCAGGACGATCTGATCCGGAAAAACGCAGTCGCGCACCTGCGTGCCTTGAAGGTGGATGAGGACATCACGGAACTTGAGAAGCTGGTCGCTGCGTACCGGCAACAGACGGGGCTGCCGCCGTCGAGCTTCAACGTACTGATCGGCGCGGGCAGGCTGCTCGGGGTGCCGGTGGACCCAGATGGGAAACCCTACAGACTGGTGGATGGCCGCATCGAGTTGCGAAACCCGGAGGATTTCCCGTTCGTGGAGAAGGGGCTGCCGCCCGGATACGAACCGGGGCTGCCAAAGTTCCACTGAGAGAGCCCCACCGGGGGACTCCGCCGGATTGCGGACCGCCCAAGCCCAATCCCAATCCTGATTCGAACCCGTAAACGAGCGCCGCCCGCCTTATCCCACACGAACGATTTGCTAGCATGCAGGCGTGGCGTCGTCTGGCTTTCCCCGACAACTTTGGACCGCCTTCCGCGGCTGGTGGCGGGAACAGGAACAGCAAAAAGGTGCTCCGGCCTCGCGTCTCGTGCTGGTTCGCGAGCTTTGGGGCTTCCTGCGCGACTCGACTCCGGAACGTCGTCGCCAGCGCTACGGCGACATGGAGTATGACTGGGAACATCGCGTCAATACGACCAGCGGCACCGTCGGCTGGCGCGAACGCCTGCTGGGAATATTTCATTCGCCATACCAACCGACCGATGCGGCGCTCTTCCAGGAGATGATGGCCAGCTTGCCGATCGACTTCCGCGAGTTCACGTTTGTGGACCTGGGATCGGGAAAGGGACGCACACTGCTGATGGCGTCGGAGTATCCGTTTCGGCGAATCGTGGGGGTGGAGATTTTGCCGGAGCTGCATCGGGTGGCACACCAGAACATTCGCGACTACAGGAGTCCGACGCAGAGGTGCACCCGGATCGAATCCATTTGTGCGGACGCGCGTGAGTACACGCTCCCGGAGGAACCGCTGGTGCTGTATCTGTTCAATCCGCTGCCAACCGAGGGGCTGGGTAGGGTGATCGAGAACCTTGAGCGATCCGTTCAGCAGGTTCCGCGCGTGGTGTACGTGATCTACCACGATCCTCTGCTCGATGAAGAATTGAGAAGCCGTCGCTGGATGCAGGCGGTGCAGCGTACCGGCCAGTTCGCGCTATATTCCAACCACATTTCGCAACGTCCTGTGAAGGTCGCGACCGGCAAAGCGTCTAAAATGGAAGACTCATGATTCGGAAGATTCATCTCCGCGTAACCCTCCCCGCTGGCCGCCCACGTAGAATCCTCGCCAGGGTCTGGTGGATCTTGGCCTGCGCGTTGCTCCTTCTTCGACCGCCAATCACCGCCCGCGCGCAGGACATTCACCAGACAGCCAAAGCCGTGGACGAGCACTACAACCGGCTGCGCACCCTCCAGACTGACTTTACGGAGATCTACCAGGGGGCGGGGATGGAACGGGTCGAGGCGGGGACCCTGTGGCTGAAAAAGCCGCGCAAGATGCGCTGGGAATACCGTTCTCCCAAAGAGAAGCTGTTTATCAGCGACGGGAAGGCGGTGTGGTTCTACCTGCCAGCAGAGCGGCAACTCCGGAAGACCGAGTTTCGGAAGTTGGACGACTTGCGCTCGCCACTCGCCTTCTTGCTTGGTAAGGCTAAACTGGAGAATGAGTTGCAGGGACTCTCGAAGGTAGTGGATCAACCCTCGCTGGAACCGGGTAATACCCTGCTGAGGGGGGTGCCAAAAGCGATGGCGGATCGCGTGAGCGACGTTCTGCTCGAGATTACGCCCGCCAGCCAGATCGCCCGCATCGTACTGACCGAGGTGGACGGGACCACCACCGAGTTTCGTTTCAGCCGCCCCAAGGAGAATCTGGACCTGAGCGATGGCCGCTTTCAGTTCACCCCTCCCCCGGATGTAGAGACGGTCGAAGGAGAATTAGGACAGTAGTTTCGCAGGGTAGGCATCCGGTTACTTGCGTACCAGTGCCGTGAGCGTTACGGTAACTGCTTGCGAAATCGAGTGTTAGACTAGCGGAAGGACCCGCAACCATAGTCAAGAACGCCCATGGCAGAATTCCTGGTCAAAGTCGCCGACGAACAGGGCCACCTCAAGCACCAGGTGGAGCAAGGTTACTCGGAGGCCGAGGTCCACGACCGGTTCGCCCAGCAGGGGTACCTGGTGTACTGGGTGAAACCTCGGGGCCTGCTGACCACGGGCGGGGTGCAGCTGGGGCGGCGCAACCGGCTGAAAGCGACCACGTTCCTGATTTTCAACCAGCAGTTTCTAACCCTGATGAAGGCCGGGTTGCCCATCCTGACGGCGCTCGACTTGCTGATCAAGCGGCAGCGCGACAAGTTCCTCTTGCAGTTGCTGGAAAACGTCCGCGACCGGGTCAAGGGGGGCGAGTCGCTGTCGGATGCTTTCTCGGCCCAGCGCGTCTTTCCCAAGATGTACACCACCACCCTGATGGCGGGCTAGAAGAGCGGCAATATGGAAGAAGTGTTGAGCCGCTATATCCAGTATCAGCGGCTGGTGCAGACCTTCCGAAAGAAGCTGGCGGTATCGCTGGTGTATCCGGCGTTGCTGGTATCAGTGGTGACGGTAATGATGATCTTTCTCGTCACTTACGTGGTGCCCAAGTTTGCCGACCTGTTCAGCAACCTGGGAGCGGAGCTGCCCGCGATTACCGTGTTCATGCTGGCGGTGGGGCTGAACGCTCAGAAATACGCCTGGGCGGTGGCACTGGCGCTGATTGTGGGCGGGACTCTGCTGTGGCGGTGGAAACAGAGCGATCGCGGGGCCGAACGCCTGGACCAGTTCCTGCTCTCTATGCCCTTGCTAGGAGAAATCCGGCTGAAGTACCAGGTGGCGAATTTTTCACGGATTCTTGCGACCCTGCTTCAGGGCGGATTGCCGCTGGTGCCGGCCATGGAAACAGCGGGCGCGTCTATGAGCAGCCGGCAGATTCTGAACGGCATCCTGAGCGCGACCGAACGGGTACGCGAAGGCCAGGGTCTGGCAAAAAGTTTGGAAGCGCAGAAGATTTTTCCCGACCTGGCGGTGGAGATGCTTGAAGTGGGTGAATCGACCGGGGCATTGCCGGCGATGCTGAGTTCGGTGGCAGAGTTTTACGAGGAAGATGTGCAGACGGCTCTGGGCGCGGCCATGGCGCTGATCGAGCCCATGATTCTGATCGTGATGGCGGTGGTGGTGGGAGGCATCCTGATCTCGCTCTATCTGCCGATCTTTACCCTGGGATCGGGGATCCACTGAAGGCGTCCGAGGCGGTTTTGGAAGTACACTGGTAGTGAGAATGGCGGAAAAGAAAACAGTCGTGGTGAACGGTGGCAACGGCGGGCGGCTGGCGCCGGAGCCTGCGGCCAGCGCTGGTGATGAACTGGAGCGGGCACGGGATATCGCCCGGCGCTACCGCTGCGAGTTCATCGATCTGAGCGACTTCCAGCTGCACCACGATCTGTTTGAAAAAATCCCGGTCCACCTGATGTTCCGCTATAACTTCGTCCCGCTGGAGGAGACCGCGGACGGACGGCTGGCCATTGCGATCGCCGATCCCAGCCAGCTCATGATGATCGACGAGATCAGCCTGCTGCTGGGCAAGCGCATCGTCACCAAGGTTTCGACCCTCAAGCAGATCTCCGAGATTCTCAAGAAGACGGAACAGTCGAAGCGCGTGCTGGAAGACGCCAGCGAAGGCTTCACGCTCGACGTCATCCGCGAGGACGAATCCGGCAACGACGAGACCATCTCGATTGACAAGCTGACGACGGGGACGGGCGATATGAGCCCGATCATCCGCCTGGTGGATACGACCATCTTCACCGCCCTCCAGAGGCGGGCCAGCGACATCCACATCGAGACGCGCGACGACTCGGTGGTCATCAAGTTCCGTATTGACGGCGTGCTGACCCACGCCATGCCGCCCATCGGCAAAGAGCACCACTCGACCATCATTTCCCGTATCAAGGTCATGAGTGAGCTCGATATTTCCGAGCGCCGCGTGCCCCAGGACGGCCGCTTCCGGGTGAAGTACAACGCGCGCGCCATCGACTTCCGCGTCTCGATCATGCCCTCGATCCACGGCGAAGACGCCGTGCTGCGCGTGCTCGACAAGGAGTCAATGAGCGAGAAGTTCCGCAAGCTCACGCTCGACGTGGTGGGCTTCGACGAAGCGGACCTGCGCCGCTTCCGCCGCTATATCAAGGAGCCCTACGGCATGGTGTTGGTCACAGGGCCGACGGGCAGCGGAAAGACGACTACGCTCTACGCAGCTGTCAACGAGATCAAGAACGACGAAGACAAGATCATCACCATTGAAGACCCGGTTGAATATCAGGTGCGGGGGATCACGCAAATCCCGGTCAATGAGAAAAAAGGCCTGACGTTTGCGCGCGGGCTGCGGTCCATTTTGCGTCACGATCCGGACAAGATCATGGTGGGCGAAATCCGCGACACCGAAACTGCGCAGATCGCGATCCAGTCGGCGCTCACCGGACACCTGGTCTTTACCACCGTCCACGCCAACAACGTGGTGGACGTCCTGGGACGCTTCCTGAATATGGGCGTGGAGCCGTACAACTTCGTGTCGGCGCTGAACTGCATCCTGGCGCAACGGCTGGTCCGCGTGATCTGCGACTCCTGCCGGACCGCGGTGCACTACCCGCCGGAGGTGCTGGAGGTGAGTGGGCTCGACCCGCAACACTGGGCGCAAGTGCCGCTCTATGAGGGCCAGGGCTGCATCGAGTGCGCGGGCACCGGCTTCAAGGGCCGCACCGCCATCCATGAACTTCTGGATTTGACCGACCGCATCCGCGAGATGATTCTGGCCAAGAAGCCGACGTCGGAGATCCGGCGCGCCGCCCGCGAAGAGGGCATGCGGTTCCTGCGCGAGTCGGCGCTGGATAAAGTGCGGGCGGGGGTAACCACGCTGAAGGAGATCAACAAGGTTACGTTCATCGAGACGTTCCGCTGAGGCTGGTTACGGTCCAGATTGGCCAGTGGTCCATCCCCGGCACCCTCCGAGGTAACTGTTCTCCTCATGAAGGTAGGCGATATTATCAGGGGTATTGAAGCAGGCAGGGCTCACGCAGTGAACTACATCGCTATCTACGAAAAATCGCATACCGGATGGGCGGCTTACGTTCCCGATTTGCCCGGAGTGGTTACGACTGCCCGCACGAAAGAAGAAGTACGCTCCCTGATTCAAGAGGCAGTTGAGTTCCATCTGGACGGCTTGCAGGAGGATCAGCTTCCGATTCCCGAGCCGAGCGCTGAAGCAGAGGTTATTTCGGTTCCGCAGCGATGACTAGCTCAACCAAACACGCTTCCCGCCCGCCACTGGCCTGCGAAATTGCCGCCGACCGCGTGCTCGCCGGGCGCGGCGCCAATGCCGGCCGCATGGTGGAGGTGTGCTCCGCCCGCGAACTGGCTCCCGGCACAGTGGTACCCGACCTGATCGAATCCAACCTGCGCGACGGAACCGCCGTCCGGCAAGCGATTGAGAGCGCGTTGGGCAGCGTCAGCGGACACTCGCGCGACGTCATCGCGATTCTGCCCGATACCGCGGTGCGGGTGGTGCTTCTGGATTTTGAGGCGCTCCCGTCGAAACGTGAGGAGGCTGAAGCAGTCGTGCGCTTCCGCCTGAAGAAATCGCTTCCCTTTAACCTGGACGATGCGCGCATCTCCTATCACGCGCAGACGGGCGGCACGGGTTTGCGGGTAATCGCGGCGGTGGTTCTGAACAGCGTTCTGCAGGAATACGAATCCGCGTTCCGCGATGCCGGCTATAACCCGGGAATGGTCATGCCCTCGATGCTCGCCGCCCTGGGAGCGGCCGACGCGGAGCGGCCCACGCTGGTGGTCAAGGTGGACGCGCGCACCATCGGCATCGCGATTCTCGATCAGGAGCAGTTGCTGCTGTTCCGCACTCTGGAGAATGTCCGCGGGGTCACGATCACCGGCGAGCAACTGGCGGAAGAAGTCTATCCCTCGGTGGTGTTTTTCCAGGACACATACAACTTGAACATTGACCGGGTTTATGTCGCCGGGCTGCCCGAGTCGGGCGGCGCGGCGCCCGCGCTCAAGGCACAGACTGGAGCGCACGTCGAGGAACTGGTGGCTGCTTCACAAATCGGATCCACGACCGGCTCGGTTCCGCGCTGGCGGATGGCGGGCGTGGTGGGAGCTCTGATCTCATAACCATGCGTCTGGATATCAATCTCGCGACCCGGCCCTACGAAGATGCCCGCGAATTCTGGGCGCGCTGGGGACTGGGAGTTGGCCTGCTCGGCGCCTTGACGCTGGTCCTGGTGACGCTGGCGGTCCACGGCTGGGTGAAGGCGGGAAGGGATCGGCAGAGCATCCGGCAGTTGGAGCAGCAGATCGCGGAACGGGACAGCGAGCGGGGCAAAGCGCAAGCGTTTCTCGAACTGGACATCAATCGCAGCACGCGGGACCAGTCACAGTTCCTGAATGGACTGATCCAACGCAAGGCTTTTTCGTGGACGCGGGTGTTCGAGGATCTGGAGCGCGTGATGCCCTCCAGCCTGCACGTGGTCGCGCTCAAGCCGGAACTGAATGACCAGAACCAACTGGAGCTGGAGATGAAGGTCGCGGGCGACAACCGCGCCGGCGCCGTGGAGCTGGTTCATCGCATGGAGGGTTCCAAGCATTTTCAGGGAACACAGCTCATCCTGGAAAACCAGGGTACGGAAAGCGGAATGGGCGTAGCGGCCACGATTGTCGCTGTCTATGTTCCCGATGTGGCGGACAGGAGTGGAAAGTAATGCCGGAATTACAGGATTCACGCCGCAAATTGAAGATCGCGATCGTGGCCATGGTGGCTGCCGATCTGGTTGCGGCTGCAGTCCTGTTCTCGCCGTTGGTGGGCTCGGCCGAATCGCGGCGGATCAACATGAGTCAACTGTCCGCGGAATTACAGAAGAAAACGCGGGAAGTGGAGCCGCTGCGCGGCGTGGACAAGAAGATCGTGCTGGCCAAAGGTCAGATCAGCCAGTTCTACAAGGATCGTTTTGCCGCCCGCGACTCCGATCTCGCCGGGGAACTGGGCAAAGTGGCCTCGGGGAACGGAGTGCGAATCCTGCAGGCGAAATACAAGCAGGAGGACGCAACCGGCGCCGGAATTGTTCCGGTGGAGATCGAAGGCAATTTTTCCGGCGACTACCTGCAACTGATCCGCTTCATCAACGCGCTGGAACGGTCTAAACAGTTCTTCACCGTGGACAGCGTGAGCCTGGCGGGCGAGAGCGCTGGACCCGTCAAGCTGGAAGTCAAGATGCACAGCTATTTGCGCTCAGGTGCCTAAGTGAAACTGGGAACCGAAAACCGGAAGCAAGTAATCGGGCTGGCAGTGCTGGCGGCGATTGCGCTGGTGACGACGGGCCGCGCGCTCTGGCCGTCGGCGCCACCGCCTCCGCCGGTTGCGCCGCAGAAGGTGTCGTCCAACCCGGCTCGGGCAGCCCTGCAGCGCACGGCATCGGGGAAGTTCGTGAAAGCAATGGAGCCGCGGCTTGATCCTACCCTCGATCTCGATTTGCTGCGTCAGAGCGAGCAGATCAAGTACGCCGGAACGGCGAGAAATATTTTCGTGGCCGGATCCCTCCCGAAAATTGAGGAGGCAAGGGGCAACGGTACGACTGACAAACCGCCGGTTCCCACTCCGCCGGTTTACACTCCGCCGCCAATCAATCTGAAATTTTTCGGTTTCGCCAGTAAGCCGGGAGAGCCCAAGAAAATCTTCCTATCGCAAGGAGAGGACATCTTCATCGCCGCCGAAGGCGATATCGTTAACCGCCGCTACCGCATCCTGCACATCTCGCCCGCGGCCGTGGACATTGAGGACGTGCTCAACAACAACCGGCAGAGTATTCCGTTGACGCAAGGCTGATTTGGTAATTCTGTAATCGGGTAATTTGGTAATTTGAAGGCAAGTACAGAGTGGTTATGCGGTGTGACTTGAAATTGCGAAATTACAAATTTACCAAATTACACAATTCCTCTCGCGGCTACATTCTCATCACCCTGATGCTGTTCTTTGCGCTGCTGGCGATCGCCGCCGTGGCGGTGCTGCCGGAAGTTGCCTTCCAGATCAAGCGCGACCGCGAAGAAGAGCTGATCCACCGGGCGGTGCAATACTCGCGCGGCATCCGCAAGTACTACAAGAAATTCGGGCGCTATCCTTCGCGCGTCGAAGAACTGGAAAGTACGAACAACCTCCGGTTTCTGCGCAAGCGCTACAAAGATCCGATCACCGGGAAGGACTTCAAGATTCTGCACCTCGGCGAAGTGGGCCTGAACCTCCCGGGGCTGGGACAAGGCTCGGGGCAGGGTGCCAAACAGGGATTTGCAGGAGCGCCGGGCGGCGGAATTCGTGGGGCCGTTCCCGGGGATGCCAACCTTCCCCAGGTAACGGGGGTGCCGCAGTCGCTGAACACGGGGACGCCGAAACCCGCGGGCGGTGATTCCGAAAATCCGGATGCGCAAGCGGACTCGAAAACCTCTGAAACGTCAACTCCCGATTCCCCTCCGGGAGCACAGGTTTTTGGCGGCGGGCCGATTTTGGGCGTCGCCAGCGTCAGCAAGGCGAAGACGATCCGCGAGTTCAACAAGAAAAACCACTATAACGACTGGCTCTTTATTTACGATCCCTCCACCGATCGCGGAGGCCTGCTGAACGCTCCAGTGCAGCCGGATCTGAACAAAGGCTTCGGTGCAGGGCAACCCGGCGCCGGACAGGGGATGCCGGGCGCGGGCCAGGGTGGGACGCCTCCGCAGCCCGGCAATCAGGAACCTCCGGAAGAGTAATCTCAGAAAATTGGGGGAATGGGGTTAGCTTTGCGCGCGCGAAAAAGCCCTGCTTGGGAGCAGGGCTTTTAATTTTTCCTTTGTTCCCAACCGAGCTTTCTCAGTCTCCAGGCCCGGTTGCAAACCGGCCCCGTCAGGCCTGGAACGACGACCCGCAACCGCAGGTGCTTTTGACGTTCGGGTTCTCGAACTTGAACCCGGCTCCCTCGAGGCTTTCCACGTAGTCCACGTTCGCACCCGCCAGGTACATCAAGGAGGTGGCATCCACGTACACTTTGAGCCCGTCCATGTCGAAAACCTTGTCCATCATGCCGGCGCCGTTTTCAAAGGCCATGGAATACTGAAATCCCGAGCAGCCGCCGCCCTGGACGGAAAGCCGCAATCCCGCCGGAACCGGATTCTGCGCGGCCATGATTTCTTTGACTTTGGCGATTGCGCTCGGAGTCAGGGTAAGCGGCGCGGTTTTGGGCTTTACTTCGGGTGTGGTGGTCGTTGCCATCTCGATATCTCCTTTGAAAACCTGATTATAGCAAACAGCTCCGCGCCGGCGGCATGGCCTTGGACAGGGGTCATCGTTCCGGCAACTGATCTTTAGATGCCGCTGCCGGAGAGAAGGTCGCTGCCAGTCTTGCCAAACGGGTCTATAATCATGGCTAGTAAGGGCCCTTCCCCGAAATCCGCGACGGGGTGGAAATCAGCTTGGCGCGGCGGCAGCGGCAACTCGGGTATTGGCTCGATCTCAGCTCCGAGGTGGTGTATGCCTTCAATGTTCGGGCTGCTGGTGGCGTGGGGTATTCTGACCGCGATCCTCGTCATCCTCCTGATCTACAAAAGCACTCTCACCATGCACGAGGACGATCAGATTTTTCTGAATGAGTCCGAATCGCACATGGAGAGAGAGCAGGTGGAAATCCTCCGGAAGGTGAACAAGATCACTCCCATTCTGAAAGTGCTGGGCGCGCTATCAGGGGCGATGATCCTCGTCATTGCGGGATTGTTCATCTAC
The DNA here is from genome assembly GCA_016201265.1 of Terriglobales bacterium. Taxonomy (GTDB): domain Bacteria; phylum Acidobacteriota; class Terriglobia; order Terriglobales; family Acidobacteriaceae; genus Acidiflorens. The sequence continues at coordinate 43,091 of JACQDD010000018.1, forward strand.
CAGGGCCTGATGATGGCTTCGACTCCACAGTAGAAGCCCAGCTCGGGGACTCGCGGGAATCTCCCGTCAGTGTCACCTCGGGGAGAGTTCCGCTAGGGGAGGGTTCCGGTATTGCCGCCTGGCAGCTGGCCAACTCGTCCGCGCCCGGAATGGATACGCAATAGTCCCATCGCCATTGTTGGTGGAGGCCCCGCTGGCGCTTTCGCCGGAGCGCGGCTGGCGGCAGCGGGACACGAGGTTCTCCTCTTTGAAGAAAAACTGGCCTGGGAAAAGCCCTGTGGCGGGGGCCTGACGCACAAGACTCTGCAGCAGTATCCCTTTCTCGGCGAGGTACGGGCCGAATCCAAATTCATTGAACGTTGCGAATTGGTAAGTCCCTCCGGGCGGCGGGTTCGCTTTCACTTGCGCTATCCGCTGGCCATCTTTTCCCGCTCAGCCCTGAATGGGTTGCTGTTGGAACGGGCCCGGCAGGCCGGCGTGGAACTTCGCCAAGAACGAGTGACGCGTATCTCGGGAGCGAGCAGAGACTGGTCTCTCACTACGCCTACGGGCGAATACCGCGCTGCGCGCCTGGTGCTGGCGGCGGGCGCACGCAATCCCTTCCGCGCCCAGTTCCTGTCGCGGTTCGCCCCTGACGACCTGATGGTCACGGCGGGCTACTTCATCCCTGGCCGCAGTGCGCTGGTCCAGATTCAGTTTCTGCAAGGAATCACGGGTTACATCTGGGTCTTCCCTCGCCCCGACCACCTCTCCGCCGGGATTGCGGCCAAGATGGGCGAAATCTCGACCGCCGAGTTGCGCTGCAGGCTCGAACGGTGGCTTGCGAACAATGGTTACAGTCTGGAGGGAGCGCGTTTTTACTCGCACATTCTTCCGGCGCTTCGCGCTCGGACGCTCGAGACGGCAGAGGTCTGCGGCGACGGTTGGGCGATGATCGGGGATAGCGCTGGACTGGTGGATCCGATCACCGGAGAAGGCCTGTACTACGCCCTTCGCTCC
>JACQDD010000204.1 GCA_016201265.1 Terriglobales bacterium
CGCGCAGGCACGACCGTCATGGCGGCGGTCGATGGCGGCGCGATTCTGGGCGAGGGTCAATTCGAGAAAGAAGAGTTCATCGAATGCCAGACGCGCCCTGGCGGCTTCTGCCTTGGCCAGATCATCGGGGAAGTGCGCCTGCGCGAGCGCTTCATCGAGCGACATCAATCCGCGCTGGCCGAGCGTGCGTTTGTCCTGATAATCGGGCCAGGCGCCGGATGAGCCATCGATCAGGGGCTTGATGATCCGCCGCAAGTTGCGCGATTCCAGTCCCGCGACGCGCCAGGCCTCACCGGACGGATACAGAGGGATGACCCGTCCGGTGTGCGTCAGGTCCTCGATGTCCCGGTCCTCAAGGAATTCGCATTCGGGATGCACCAATTGTATCCCATCGAACCACGTGGTGGTGCCGGAGACTGCCAGCAAGACACCCTTCTTGATCACCTCCTGCAGGTAACGCCACCCGGCAAACCAGAGGAGCGTGACCCGGCCGGTGCCGTCATCGAGGACTGCTTCGAAACGTGTTTTGCGCCCGCGAAGGAGTCCGGAGGCGATGATTCGCCCGACCACGGTGATTGTCTGATCCGGAATCAGGGAACCGATGGAGACGAGATTCGAGCGATCCAGATAACGGCGCGGGAGAGTGAGCAGAAGATCGGCGACCGAAATTACTCCCTGTGTGGCGAGAAACTCGGCACGTTTCGGCCCGACCCCCTTGACGTACTTAACCGGCGCGTTCCAGAGTGAAGCCCGGTCGGCCGGAGGTTTCGGTGCGGCGGCGGGACGGACAGGCATGGTCCGAATCACGGCTCGTGACAGGGCGATGATACTGCGGTGGGGCCGCAAGTGATATCACTTTCGGGAGACTCCCCAAAACAACGGCAATTTATACTTGACTCCCTCACGGAAGACGAGGATTGTATCCACATAAACGAGGCGACGATATGGACGATGGAATCACCGTCAGCACTTCTAAGTTGTTCAAGATGTCCCAGGTGCGGAGGCTGGCTGCGAGTTTCTCGAGGCGCGACTGTGGCCGAAGGGCATGCCAGATGTCCGGCATGCTCGAACAATGATCGTCTTACTGCACTTAAGGGCATCACCAGCCTGCAACATGAGCGATGAAACCTGGATCGGTGGATAAGAGAAGGACCAACATGCATAGAAGCACTCCAGATCGGGCGCGGAATCACCTACAAACAGCACGCGGCGTAGGGGGGAAGGTCTTGGGAGTTGATATTGGCGCGCTGCATCGCGTTGCAGATGTTGTCATTAGATACACTCCGAAAGAAACCTACGCACCCAAGAGCAAGGCAAGCGGCACATCGAAGTACGAGCCGATCAGCAGTGTTTGGGAAGCCAGCGACGGCGAACTGCTAGAAGCGATGTTAGAGTTTTATGCCACGATTCCACCCGAACCGATCCTCGATTCTACTTACAACGCCGGGAGATTTTGGAGAGGCTCTAAACGAGACGTTGTCTCGATGGACATTGACCCGCGGTACAAGCCAATGATCGTTGCCGATAATCGAAAGATGAAAGGTGTCCCCTCGGCGAACTACGGCGTGGTGGTCTACGACCCTCCGCACGTAGGTCCCCAAGGACGAGATAAGAGCCGGAAACGATTCGATGTTGATTTCGGAGCGACGATGGAGTGTGGCAAAGATCAGGATTGGAACCTGAGCTATCTGTATCCTGAATTCTTGAAACAGGCGAAGCGAGTATTGAAGCCCGAAGGCTTGCTGCTGGCGAAAATCACCGACATGGTAAATTGTCACAAGTCGAAATGGCCGCACTGCGATTTCATGCGGATGGCAGAAGAGGCCGGATTCACCGTTTGCGATCTGATTGTCAAAATCCGAAAGGGGCCAATGGTTTCAACGAAATGGAAGAATGCACACCACGCACGAAAGCGGCACTGTTTTTGGATCGTTTGCCGCAACAGCGCTGACTGCGAGAGATGGTCGCACTAACGCTTAGGGAATCTCTCATCCCACCGGCTTACGCGCTTCGTTCCTGGACGCCCAACGCCCGGCATCTTGCTTCCGAACCCGCTTTCGTTCCATTCCGGCCGGAAGTGAGCCATGAGAGCAAATTCTGCTGCAAATACCCACCACTCGCTCGCGAACGTGAGGTAACGGCACTTCATATCGGCGAGCGAGATATTGCGCCGCCCACTGATCTTGCTCACATGCTCACCAAGGCGGGCGCGCAGTGTTCGCTTGCTCTTGGTCGTTCCCTTAGACGCCTTGCCTATGTATACCAGCGCCCTGCCGAGATACAGTGCATAAATTCCGCTTGCCTGCGGCCCTACGCCTTTGGCCAACGGAAGCAGCGGACTTGACTGTAACTTCTTGACCACCTGCGATCGGATACCAAGGTCGAGGTCAAAATCGAAGTGGTGCGGATCGACGGTCATGATTGGCACAGATATTGCCGAGTGGCCGGCAGGCTGTCAAGGGCATAGTTCCGCAAACAAACAGGGCGGAGCTGATATGCCCCGCCCCGCTGCCAAACGCGATTCCCGGCACACTACAAGTGTTCTTCGCTGCCCCGGGCGCTCTCGGCGCGCACGAGGTGGCGCCGCACGAAAGCCGGCACTTCGAGATTATCGGAATCCTCGCCGCTTAAACGCGGTTGGGACAGCACCTCATCGCCGCCCGTGGCCAGACCCACACGACGGCCATTGCCGGCCTCGACGAACATGTCGATCGGCGCGCCGCCCAAGCGCAGACGAATCGGCGTCCGTCCGGACGCGACCTCCGGCCTTGGCGCGAAACGCTCGTGGCGCGTTATGCGGGAAACCGGGCCGCCGAAACCGGTCGCAATGACCGTGACGCGGATTTCTTCGCTCATCTGCGGATCGATCACGGCGCCGAAGATGATGTTCGCCTGATCCCCCGCCGCCTCGCTGATGATCGAGGAGGCCTCGTTGACGTCAAAGAGGGTCAGGTCGGGACCGCCGGTGATGTTCACCAACACGCCCCGCGCTCCGGCAATGGCAATGTCCTCCAGAAGGGGCGAATGAATGGCGGCGCGCGCCGCCTGGGCGGCCTTGCCGTCACCGGTGGCGGTGCCGGTGCCCATGATCGCATCCCCCATGGCGCGCATCACGGTGCGCACGTCGGCAAAGTCGCAGTTGATCAAACCCGGCACCGTGATCAAATCGGCGATGCCCTTCGTCGCCTGATGCAGGGTCTCGTCGCAGATGTAGAAAGCATCGGTCAGACGGGTTGTCTTGTCGACGATCGACAAGAGCCGTTGGTTGGGAATGCAAATCAGCGTGTCGACTTTTTGTTTCAATTCGGCGATGCCATCATCGGCCCGTTCGGTGCGCTTCTTCCCCTCAAAGTCGAAGGGCCGGGTGACCACGGCGACGGTCAAGGCCCCCTGCTGTTTGGCCAGTTCGGCGATGACCGGCGCCGCGCCGGTGCCGGTGCCGCCGCCCATGCCGGCGGTCACGAAGACCATGTCGGCGCCATTGAGAGCCGCGGAGACCAGATCGCGATCTTCTTCGATGGCGCGCCGGCCGACGTCGGGATCGGCGCCCGCCCCCAAACCGCGCGTCACCTTCTCCCCGATCTGCATCCGGACGCCGGCCTTGGATTTTTCCAGGTCCTGGGCATCAGTGTTGATCGCCAGAAACTCGACACCGGACAGGCCGGCTGAGATCATGCGGTTGACGGCATTGCCGCCGGCGCCGCCGACGCCCACCACCTTCAGTTTGGCCATCGACTCAGCATCCATGGCGAAATCGAATGTCATTGCTCCCCCTTTTGTGTTGCCACACGATATCGTTCACATTC